>JBDQIL010000166.1:0-7362 GCA_040264415.1 Myxococcota bacterium | reverse complement strand
GGTTGCGCCTAACCGTCGGCCCCGTCGGGGGCGAGGCGGGCGACCGGGCGCGCGGCGTGGGCGAGCAGCGGGCGCCACCAGGCCTCGTGGGTCTGGTACCAGCGCACGGTCGCGGCCAGGGCGGCGTCGAAGGGCTGGGGTGGGCGCGGCGGGTGTCGAGGGCGTACCGCCAGTCGTGTCCGGGGCGGTCGGCCACGAAGGCGCGCGGCGCGTCCGGGCGGCCGAGGTGGGCGCACACCGCGTCGATGACCGCGAGGTTGGTGCGCTCGGCCCGCGCGCCCAGGTGGTAGACCCGGCCGGGCTCGCCGCGGCGCATTGCGGCGATCAGGCCCCGGCAGTGGTCGTCCACCGCGATCCAGTCGCGCACGTTGCGGCCGGTGCCGTAGATGGGCAGCGGACGGCCGTCGAGCACGCACGCGATCATGCGGGGGATGAGCTTCTCGGGCAGCTGCCAAGGCCCGTGGTTGTTCGAGCACCGGGTGACGATGACCGGCGCGCCGTGGGTGACGAAGGCGGCGTGGCACAGGTGGTCGGCGGCGGCCTTGCTGGCGGCGTAGGGCGACCGCGGCCGCAAGGGGCTGTCCTCGGTGAACGGCGGGTCGGCGTCGCCCAGGTGGCCGTAGACCTCGTCGGTGGAGACCTGCACCATCCGCGCGACGCCGTGTCGCCGGGCCGCGTCGAGCAGCACCTGGGTGCCCTGCACGTTGGTGTGCAAGAAGGGCGTGGCGTCGTCAATCGAGCGGTCGACGTGGCTCTCGGCCGCCAGGTGGTAGATCCGGTCGATGTCGCCCCCCCGCAGCACGGCGTCCACCGCGTCGGGATCGGCCACGTCGGCCACCACCAGGCGGTGCCGCGGGTGCTCGAGCACCCCCTTCAAGGTGGAGCGGTGCCCGGCGTAGCTCAGCCGGTCGAGGTTCACCACGCGCCGGTCGGGCTGCGCGACCAGCAGCATCCGCACCAGGTTGGCGCCGATGAAGCCGGCGCCGCCGGTCACGAGGGTGGTGGGCATGGGAACCGCCAGGGAGGGGCAGGAGGATAGCCCGCGACACCCGCGCGCGGCTGACCCGGGGCCATCCGGTTACGTCGCGCGACCCTCCGGAGCGGCCATGCACCTGTCCGACGCTTCCATCCTGGTCACTGGCGCCACCGGCTCGTTCGGGACCCGCTTCATCCAGTCCTTGCTGCTCGACCACAACCCTCACCGCGTCATCATCTTCAGCCGCGACGAGCTGAAGCAGCACGAGATGCGGGTCAAGGGCATCGACGGCCCGAACGTCCGGTACTTCCTGGGCGATGTCAGAAACGAGGATCGCCTGCGCCGCGCCTTCTCGGGCGTCGACGTGGTGGTCCATGCCGCCGCGCTCAAGCAGGTCCCGGCCTGCGAGTACAACCCCTTCGAGGCGATCCAGACCAACGTGCTCGGCGCCCGCCACATCATCGAGGCCGCGATCGACACCGGCGTCAAGAAGGTGCTGGCGCTGTCCACCGACAAGGCGGTCAACCCGGCCAACCTCTACGGCGCCACCAAGCTCTGCGCCGAGAAGCTCTTCAGCCAGGGCAACGCGTATGCGGGCGCCGCCCCCACCCGCTTCGCCAACGTGCGGTACGGCAACGTGGTCGGGTCGCGCGGCAGCGTCATCCCGCTCTTCCGCCGCCAGCGCGAGTCGGGCGTGATCACGCTCACCGACGCCCGCATGACCCGCTTCTGGCTCACCCTCGACCAGGGCGTGCAGGTGGTCTTGAACGCCATCCGTGACATGCAGGGCGGCGAGACCTTCGTGCCGCGCATCCCCAGCATGCGCATCACCGACCTGGCCGAGGCCATCGCGCCGGGCTGCGAGCAGCGCGTGATTGGCATCCGCCCCGGCGAGAAGCTGCACGAGGTGCTGGTGAGCGAAGACGAGGCCCGAAACGCCCGCGATGATGGCGACCGGATCGTCATCCTGCCGGCGCGCGCCACCTGGCAGCTCGACAAGTGGGACGCCAAGCCGGCGTTGCCCGAGGGATTCCGGTACTCGTCTGACAACAACGACCAGTGGCTGTCGGTGGAAGACCTGCGGGAGATCGTGGGCGAGGGCTGATTGTGCTCGGGGCGACCCGATCGGTCAGTCGCTGCGCGCCGCCCAGCGCACCAGCCCGTGCATCACCTGCACGCCGTCCCACGGGGCGTCGAAGTGGGCCAGCGTGCCCAGGCGGGCGAAGCGCTGCGCGCCGGCAGCACCCAGGGCCTCGCACAAGGCGTCGAACCGTTCGGGGGCGACCTCGAGCCCGACGCTCTGCACCTGGGGCGTCATGAGGTCCACTAGCGCCATCAGATCGGGCACCGCCCGCACAAAGACCGTGCGCCCTCCGATGGGCGGGCCGAGCTGGTGCAGATCGTCGTGCAGCAGCGTGTGCTCGAGCCCCTTCGACGACCACGCGCGCCAGAACATGTCGTATTCGGCGCGGGCGTTGAGGATGGCGGAGCGCTCGGTGGCCCCGACCGGGCCCCGGGGCAGGCGCCGCAGCACACGCTCGAGGGCGGCGTGCAGGGCGTCGCCGAAGCGGGCCACCTGCTCAGGATCGTCGGTCTCGACGAAGACGGTGTGGGGCGACGCGCACGCGCGCTGCTCAAACGCGCTGATGTCGGTGGCCAAGCGGCGCGCCAGCGGCGCGAGATCGTCGGCCGACAGCGCCGCCTGGCCGATGGCCGCCAGCGAAGTGCGGTGCGGGAAGAACAGATCGGGCACGTCGGGGTGCCGCGGGGGCAGCTTGCGCACGGCGCGCGCCGCGTCGTCGCCACCCCAGAAGATGCGGGCGTCGACGGCGTCGGACAGCGCTCGGTTGGCGGCGCGATCGGAGCCTGCGAAGCGCACGACCGACACCGCCGCGCCCAATGGCGGGGCGGCGGCGGCCAGTTGGGCCACGAGATCGACCAGGAAGCCGTCGGCGTCGCTGGCCTGCTTCACCACGCTGGCGTTCTTGGTGAGCAGCGCCTGGGTGACCGACAGGAAGCCCAGGGTGGGCACGTTTCCGGACAGCCAGTGGCCGACCACACCCCGCGGGAAGGCACGGAGCGCGCGGCCCGGCCGACCCGACGGCACGACGAAGGTGTCGAGCACTGCGGCGTCTTCGAAGGCCCCGGCCAGCAGGCCCTGCAGGTGCGCGCGGCGGCAGAACTGGCTGATGTAGGGCACTCCGGAGCCGGGGTAGCGCCGGTGCAGCGTGCTCTCTCTCGATAGCAGCCGGCTGGCGAAGGCGTCGAGCTGATCGAGGATCTCGCTCAGCGGCAGCCGAGCCAGCGCGACCCCGGCGGCGCGCGCATCTTTGACGACCGCAGCGATGGGCCGCTCGGCTGCACCCGCGTCTACGGCTTCGGGATCGGTGGCGGACACGCGGCCTCCTACGCGAACGTCTCGGCCATGATGTCGCCGCAGCCCCGCACCTCGCTGTTGGGCGCGCGGCCCTTCAGCGTGAAGGTGCGGCCCTTGCGGCCACAGGGGCAGTCGTCTTCGCCCGTGATGACGCCCATGTCTTCGGTGAGCACCGAGTGGCCCGGGTACGAGGTCTGGATGGGCGTGATGAACTGCAGCAGTCCGACCTCGCCGTGCGGCAGCGGCGCCAGGGTGTCGGGGTCGCGCACCACCGCCTCCGACCAGATCATCGCGTGCCGGCGCCCGGCCTCGCAGGTGGGGTAGATCAGCCCCGCCTGCTCGGTGAAGCCGTAGATGTCGATGACGTTGCCCGCGGGCACGCCGAAGGTGTCGGCGCAGTCGGCGATGAGCTTCTCGTGGGTGACCTTCTCGGCCTCGAGCTTCTTCCAGCCGCCGATGTGCACCACGATGGAGTCGGGCGGCAGCGGGTAGCGCACGCCCTTAGCCATCAGCTTGCGCACCACGTGGGCATACAGCACGTAGGTGAAGCCGAAGATGATGACCGGCTCGCCGCTCTCGGAGGCCTCACCCAGCACGCGCGCCAGCTTCTCCTCTTCGAGGGTGAGACTGCCGTCGGCCCCGTCGAGCACGGTCTCGGCTGACGAGGCCAGGAACAGCAGCGACTTGATGGTGCTGCTTCGGGCCGAGACCTGCGCGCCCCGCTCGAGGGTGTCGGGCGCGTCGAGCACCACGAAGCGGCGGCGGGTGTTGCCGCACCGCTCGGTCACCGTCTTGGTGAAGCACTTCGATTGGCGCCGGCTGGTGGTGCGGTCGAGGCCCATCCGTGACGACGTGCCCGACGTGGTCGCGCTCGACCGCACCTCTCGGAAGAGGCGGTCGGCCGGGATGCTCAAGAGCAACCGCTGCTTGAAGAACCTCGTGGGCAGGTACGGGATCTCTTCGAGGTCGGTGAAGGCCTCGACGTCGAAGCCGCGCGCCGCGCAGAGCTTGGCGTACGGAGCGCAGTGGTCGATGTGGAAGGACGTGACCTCCCGCATGGCCGCCACCTGCAGCGCGCGGCGGGCCTCCCGCCCGTGGTCGTAGAGCGGCTCTTTGAGCAGGCCCTTGAGCAGCGGGAAGTCGGCCATCAGGCGCCCGCGCCCTGCTTCTTCAAGAATTCGACGATGTCTTCGAAGCTCTCGAGGTCGACCGCCACATCGGGCGAGATCGACACGCCGAACTCCTTCTCGAGCTCGGCCACGAGCTGCACGTGGGCCATCGAGTCCCACGCCTCGAGCGTGTCGGGATCGGTGTCGTCGTCGATCTCGGCGACGTCCACCTCCATGGTCTTGGCCATCACGGCGGCGAGGCGCTTCTTGAGGTCGCTCATGGGGTGCTCCGGGGGCTCACGCGCGGGCTTTCAGCGTCGCGGCGTAGTTGATGTTGTGGCCCTCGGCTTCGGCCTGGTCGAGGGGGATGTCGCCGATGGGATCGATGTGCTCGTCGAGGATCTCCCAGCCGCAGCCGGAGAGGAAGGCTCGGATCTCGGCCGAGGTGCGGAAGAGCAGGATGTGGTCTTCGGCCGGCGCGTTGGCAGCGGTGGTGAAGAAGCAGCGCCCGCCGGGCGCCATCTTCGACGACATGGCCCGCATCACGGCCTCGCCGTGCTCTAGGTGCTCGACCACCTCACCCATCAGCAGCGCGTCGAGGCTGCCGTCCTCCACCGGGATGTCCTTCTGGATGTCCACGAGGCTCTTCTGGGCGCGCCCGTTGTCGAGCCCCGTGGCCGTGATCACCCGGTGGGTGAAGCCGAGCGAGACGGGGCTGATGTCGAGCATCTTGGTCTCGACCTGCGGGGCCGCGCGCAGCAGCTCGCTGTGGAAGAGGCCGTGGCCCACGCCGATCTCGGCGCCGCGGCGGGCGCCCGTGACGTGGGGCAGGAAGCGGTCGAGGTAGAAGCGGACGACCGCGTAGTGATTGGGCCAGAAGAGCTGGGTGAGGCCGAGGCCGGTCACATACGACGACATGTGGGCGTCGGAGCCGTAGACCCGCTGGTAGACCTCGTCGAAGTCTCTGTAGCGGTACTCTTGCTCGGCCCGGAAGTGCATCTCTTCGATGCGGATCATCTTGGTGTAGGCCACGTAGTCTTGGGCCAGGCGGCCCACGTCGCGCGTGGGCATGGCGGCGAGCAGCCGGGTGACCCAGTCTTCGGCGAAGTCGAGGAACTGCGGCGCGGCCGCGTCGAGCGTGCGCAGCACCGACTTCTTCTGGAAGCGGGAGCGCTCGGCGATGCCGACACAGACGGCGGCGAGGTTGGGGCGGCCTTCGAGCGCCGGGTGGGAGTCGAAGCTGCTCATCGGGGGTCTCCGAGTGCGGGGTCGGCGTGGCCGGGGAGCGGGACGAAGAAGGCGACCTCGGCCGGTGGCCCTTCCGGCGTCACGTGGAGGTCGCGGAGCACGAACGAGACGCCGCGGCCCGGCACCGTGCGAGGGGGTTCATAGCGGACTGACGCGACCGCCGCCGCCTCTGCGTCGGGCAGCCACGGCAGCCCCTTCACCCAGCCCCACGACACCCGGCCAGGGTTGCTGGCGGCGCGGGCGGTCGCGGTCTCGTGGCGGTGGGCGGCCTCGATGCTGGCGCGCAGCAGATCGACCATGCCGGTCACCTGGGCCAGCTCAGCCACCAGCACGCCGTCGGCGTCGGCGGCGAGGTGGGGCACATAGGCGGCGCGGGCATACTCGACCCGGTCATCCTGGGTCGGCCGGCCCTCGTCGGGCTCGATGAGGGCGGTGAAGGCGCCGGCTGGAGTGTCGAGGTCGATGCGGGCGGCGGCGGTGCGGGCCCGCCGGCTGCCGCGCGCAGCCTCGAAGGGCGCGACGGCCAGGGTGGCGTGGGCGCGCACGAAGCGGCGCGCATGAAAGCGCCGCACGGCCGTGGGACGCGTGCCCGTCAGGGCCTCGAAGCCACCGATGCCCTCTTCGAGCAGCGTGAGCCCGTTGACGTAGGGCCGCCCACCCAAGGTGAAGAGCGGCAGCGGCGCGATGGTCCAGGGGTCGGTGATGGGAGACCTCAGAAGCGGAAGGAGCCGGGCAGCGCAGTGGCGGGCACGCCGAAGACCAGCGCGCCGTCGGGCACGTCTCGGGTGGCCACCGAGCCGATGCCGACCTGGGCGCCGGCCCCCACGCGCACCTTGTTGTTGACGGATGCGTTGGCGCCGATCATGGCGCGCGCGCCGATGTGGGCGCTGCCGGCCACCACCGCCCCGGCGGTGATCCAGGCGGCGCGGTCGATGGTGCAGTTGTGGCCGATGCTCACGCGGTTGCCCACCCGCACGTGGTCGGCGAGCACCGTGTCTTGCAGCATCCCGCGCATGATCACGGCGCTGGCGCCCACCCGCACGTCGCAGCCCAGCAGCAGCCGGCCCAGGTGGGGGAAGTCGTGGGGGCGCTCGTCCGCGTCGAAGGCGACGGCCATCCCCTCGCCCCCAAGCTGGGCCCCCGCGCCGATCACGCAGCCCGCCCCCAGCGTGGTGCGGCCATGGATGACGGCGTGGGGGCCGATGCGACAGCCCGGGCCGAGGTGGGCCCCCGCCTCGATGACGGCGCCCGGTCCCACCTGCACGCCGGCGCCCAGGTGGGCCCGCTCCGAGACGAAGGCGTCTGGGTGCACCCCTCCGCCGGTCGCTTCAGGGAACAGCGCCTGCAGCGCCAGGGTGAACCACAAGAAGGGGGCCTCGGTGCGCAGCACCGTGCGGCCCTCGGGGGCGCGGGCCTTCGGCGTGCACACCACCACGGCGGCAGCGCTCTCGCCGATGCGGCGGCCGGCCATCCGGGGCCGGGCCTCGGAGCAGAAGGCGAGGCAGCCCGCGGCCGCGGGGGGCAGCGGAGCAACGCTCTCGACCATCACCGACGGGTCGCCGTCGAGCGTGGCGGGCACCGACGGCACCAGCGCCGACAGGGCGTCGGCGCGCAGGGCGCGGGGCAGCGGTCGTGGCGCGGCGGTGTTCATC
>JBDQIL010000165.1:0-7407 GCA_040264415.1 Myxococcota bacterium | reverse complement strand
CCCGCCGACCGCGCGGGTGCGGGTTCAGGTCGTCGATTCCGAAGGCGTAGTCGTGCCTGAGGCGCGGGTCCAGAGCGCCGACTGCGGGATCAGCGGGGTCGCCGATGAGCGCGGCCGCGTCGTCCTCGATGCGCCGGCAGGGACCTGCAACTTTCGCGCGGCCCGCCGCGACGGCGTGCTGTTCACCCGGTCCGCATGGACCCCGTACCGCGTGCCCCCGGAGGGCCGCATCGACGTGGTGCTCACCGTGGACGCTCGACCGGCGGGTGAGCTGGGCGTGACCGTGACCGCGGCAGACGGTGGCATGCGGATCACGGGTGTTCACCCTGGAACCCCGGCGGCCAGAGCGGGCCTCGCGTCGGGCGAGGTCATCGTCGAGATCGACGGGGACTCCGTCGCGGAGCTCTCGTTGGAGGCCTTCCTCACCCGGATCACCGGCCCGGCTGGCACCGAGGTCGAGGTCACGCTGCGCGCGGGCGCCGACACAGGCGCGCCGACCCAGCGGTTGCTGCTCGAGCGGGCGGCCTATGCGTCGCCCCCCGAGCGCTGAGCGTGCCCCTTGATGCGCCCCCGGAGGGCTAGAGCGGCGGCGCGCTCAGGTCGAGGTCGAGGGTCGGCATCGGGGGCAGCCCGGTGAGCTGGTCGGCGGCGACCCAGCCGAAGTCGGCGCCCCGCCGGACCCGGTACTGATCGCCGTCTGCGAGCACCAGGGTGACCTCGGCGTCTTTCGGGAGGCTGACGATGATGACGTCGCTGTCGGAGAAGCGGGTCAGCTCGACCGGCGCCTGGGTCCACAGCGTGGTCGCCGTGGCCTGACCGGTCACCGTGTCGCCGGGCGTCTGAACCGCCAGGCCCCCGTCTTGGGCGTGGGCGGGAGCGACGGTGAGGCCGAAGCCGAGGCAGAAGGGCAGGAGGATGCGCATGACCAGCGGGTAACGAGCCTGTGACGCGGGCGCCAGATAGGCCAGCGTCCATGGGCCAGATGCATGTCCGAGGCGCTCCCACCTGGTGGCAGGGGGTGCGCGCGCCGCTCGCGAGGCTGGGTCGCTTCGGGCTCTTCGCCGGGGGCTTGGCCACGCGATTGGCCCTTGGGCCACGGTTCCCCCGTGAGACGCTCAGCCACTGCGGCACGACCGCGTGGCGCTGCCTGCTCCCGGTGGTCGCCGTCACGTTCCCCTTCGGCATGGTCATCAGCTTGCAGGGGCTCGAGATCTTTCGCCTCTTCGGCGCAGAGCGGCTGTTGAGCTCCCTCATCAGCGTCACGGTGTTGCGAGAGCTCGCCCCGGTGCTCGCCAGCGTGCTCGTGGCTGCCCAGGGGGGCGCCGCGGTGGCGGCCGAGCTGGGGGCGATGCGGATCCAGGAAGAGCTCGACGCCACTGCGGTCATGGGCGTCGATGCGGTGCGCTTCCACGTGCTGCCGCGGGTGCTCGGGCTGACGCTCGCGTGCCCGGCCCTCTTCGCGGCCGGGGCCGTGGCTGGCGTCGCTGGCGGGGGGCTGACCGCTGTGGTCGTGAAGGGCGAGCCGGGTGGGGTCTTCTTGCACAACTTGTGGGCGCTCACTCGCCCCCTCGACCTCTGGGGCGGCTGCCTCAAGACCACCGCCTTTGGACTGGTGATCGGGCTGATCGCGGCCTTTCACGGGTCGCGTGCTCGCGGCGGGGCCGCCGGGGTCGGGCGGGCGGTCAACGACACCGTGGTGCAGAGCGTGTTGGCCTTCGTCGCGCTCAACTATCTGCTCACCAGCTTGCTGTTCGGGGTGTCCCGGTGAAGGGTGCGGTCGCGCCCGCTGGCGTGCTCGCGCACGCGGGCCAATATGCGCTCTTCGTCTACGACCTGCTCCGCGCCATCGGCCGCCATGGGGTGTCGTGGCGGCACTCCCTGGCCGCGGCCTACGCCATCGGCGTCCGCAGCCTGCCGATCTTGTTGGTGCTCTCCGGCTTCGTGGGGTCGAACCTCTCGGTGCAGGGCTACCAGGCCTTCGAGCCGCTCGGCGGTCAACGCATGGTGGGCATGTTCGTGGGGCTGGCGGGGGTGCGCGAGCTCGCGCCCATCCTCGCCGCCGCCATGGTCGCGGCGAAGGCGGGCACCGAGATGGCCACGCAGGTCGCGGTGCTCCGCATTCAAGAGCAGCTCGACGCGCTCGAGGTGATGGCGGTGAACCCGCTGTCCTGGATCATCGCGCCCCGGCTGTTGGGCATCGTGCTCGTGCTGCCCGCGCTCACGATGCTCGCCATCGTGGCGATGCTGGGCGCGGCGTGGGCGGTGGCGGTGCTCCAGCTCGATCTGCCCAGCGCCGCGTTCGTCCAGTTCGCGAGCGACGGGATGCGGCCGATCGACCTGCTGTTCGGCCAGATCAAGGGGATGGTGTTCGGGCTCATCATCTGCACGGTGAGTTGCTGGTGCGGGTTCACCTGTGCCGGCGGTCCGGCGGGCGTGGGCCGCGCCACCAACCGGGCGGTGGTCACCTCTGCGGTGGCGTGCGTGATCGTGAACTACTTCCTGAGCGAGTGGATGTATGGAGGCGCCGGATGGGCGTGATCGAAATCGACGGCCTCCGGCGGTCGTTCGGGGACCTCACGGTCTTCGAAGATGTCAGCCTCGACATCCCAGAGGGACAGACCACCGCGGTCATCGGGCCGAGCGGCGCCGGAAAGAGCGTCTTGCTCAAGCACATCGTGGGCCTGTTGCGGCCGGACGCCGGCCAGGTGCGGGTCTTCGGCGTCGATGTGGCACGGGCGACCGAGGTGGAGCTCTACGCAGTGCGCCGCCGCATGGGCATGCTCTTCCAGAACGGCGCGCTGTTCGATTCGATGTCGGTCGGCGAGAACGTGGTCTTCCCGTTGGAGCACCACGCGACCTCGTGGACCGAGGGCCAGCGCCGGCGACGGGCCGAGGAGAAGCTGGAGCTGGTGGGGATGAAGGGCTTCTTCGACCGACGCACGGCCGACCTGTCTGGCGGACAGCGGAAGCGCGTGGGGCTGGCCCGGGCCATCGTGATGGAGCCCGAGATCGTGCTCTTCGACGAGCCCAACAGCGGCCTCGACCCCTTGAGCAGTGACGCCATCGACCAGCTCATCGACGACATGAAGGCCGAACTGGGCGTGACCTTCCTCGTGATCAGCCACGACATCGTCGGAGTGGCGCGGGTAGCGGATCACATCGCCATGTTGTCGGGGGGGCGGCTCGTGGCCTGGGGCGAGGCCGGCGACGTGTTGTCGTCGGACGAGCCGGTGGTTCGCCAGTTCTTGCGCCGCAACCTCGGTCCCGGCCGGTCACCCGCTGGGGTGGCCGCCACCTCGACCCCCGAATAGCGGGCCGTGATGGGACGCTCCCGCAAGCATGAGGTCGGCGTCGGGGTGCTGCTCCTCGTGGCCCTCGGCTTGATGGCGTGGGTCTCGGTTCGCATCGGCGCGCTGCAGGGCCTGGGCGAGACGATGGCGCTGACGGTGGTGCTGCAGGACGCCGCGGGGCTGAACGAGGGCGCCGAGGTCAAGGTCGCCGGCGTGTCGGTGGGCCGGGTGCGGGGGCTTCGAATCGACCACGACACCGCGGTGGTGGAATTCGAGGTGCGGGCCGACGCGGGGCTGAGGGCCGACGCCGCGGTTCAGGTGCGCGCGCGGTCGGTGCTGGGTGAGAAGTACCTCGACCTGTCGCCGCAGAGTCGGGATGCGCCGCTGCTCCAGTCGGGCGACCGCTTGACTGCGACGCGGCCCCAGACCGAGATCGACGAGCTGGTCAACGCACTGGGACCCGTGATCGCGGCGGCCGACCCAGCCCAGATCGACGCCATCGTCGCTGCGCTTCACCACAGCCTCGCCGAGGATCCCGACCGTCTCGACCGCATGGTGAGCGATCTCGAGGTCATCCTCGATCGGGGCGCGGTCGCCGCCGAGGCGCTGCCGGCGGCGGTGTCGGAGGGCCGCGCGGCCGTCGCTGACCTCCGCGGGCTCGCTGCCCATGCGCGGCCGGTGCTCCAGCGGGCCGATGTCGTGGTCACCCGGCTCGACGCTGCGACCGTGAACCTGCCCGCGACGGCGGTCCAGCTCGACGGGCTGGTGGTCGAGACGCGGGCCGCGGTCGCCGAGGCGCGAGACGTCCTGGGTGTGCTGTCCGGCAGCACGGACGACGTGGAGCGCGTGCTCGACAACCTCTCGGAGATCGACAAGTGGGAGCTGCGCCGCCTGCTGCGAGAGGAGGGCATCTTGGTGCGCCTCAGGCGCTCCGAAGTGGTCGCGGCCGACTGAGCTCTGTCAAGTGTCGGGGTCGGCGCCGGGGCGTGGCGCGAGGCTGGCAGACACCGACGGCGTCTTGGGCGACGTGTCGGGCTCGAGGGCGTCGGCGAGCGGCTTGAGGTGGACGCTCGCCTTCACCTCCAACGAGTAGTTGGTGAGCAGGTGGTGGAGGTCCTTGTGGAGCTCGAGGGCCTCGAGGTAGCTGCGCACCTCGCGCGCCACGAGGCGGACGATCTCGGCCTTCGCCTTGTCGCCGGTCTCGAGCATCGACGCGAGCATCTCGCGAGCCTCTCCGCGGGGCGGCGGCTCGCTCCCTGCGCCAGCACCCTCGGCGCCTTCGGGCCCCTCGTCGTCTTCCAACTCTCGGAAGATGCGGCGCGCGATGCCTCGGAGCCGATCGCGCCGATGCGGATGCGGGCCGGCGCGCTCGTCGCTGGGCTCGTCGCCGTCGGCGGGTGCGCTGGGCTCAGGGCCGGACTCCGCCTGCGGTTGCGGCCGCGGTGGCTTCTGGTTGGCCATGTCCCTACATCCCCAGGCGGTCGAGCAGGGGCCGCTCGGGCCGCTCGGGTGCGGGGGGCGGCACCACCAGGCTGACGATGTAGCCCGCGTTGGTGACCGCAACGACCTGCCGACCCTCGACGTCGGGCTCGGCGGTGATCCCCGAGATGTGGAATCCGGGGGTCCACTCCCATCGACGCTCGCCGGTCTCGGCGTCCACCAAGAAGAGGCTGCCAGACGCGGCGGCGACCAGCAGTCCGGCGGGGGTGACGAGCGGTCGGGTGAGGGCGCTCCCTGCCTTGCTGTCCCACTCCCAGGCGATCGCGCCGGTCAGCGGGTCGATCGAGCGGAGGATGCCGTCGACCCCGCCGTGGACGACCCGGTCGCCCGCGCCGCTCGAGGCGAGCGCCGCGCTGTGGGCCGCGCCGACCTCGTCGAGGCGCCACCGCACGCTCTGCGTCTCCAGGTCGAGGGAGACCAGCGGGGCGGTGAAGCCGCCAATGACGACGTCTCCACCCAGCAGCATCGGGGCGCTGACCAGGTCGGGGTATTGGCCCTCGCCCACTCGGCGCTGCCAGAGCAGCTCACCGCGGCGCGGCTCGAGCGCGACCAGCGTTCCGTCGGAGAAGCCCGCCAGCACCATCGCGTCGGTGACGACCGGCGAGGGGTGTCCGTAGAGCTCGAGCTCTGCGGAGCGGCCCGGATCCAGCTTCTGGGCGTGCCGCCACTCCAGCTCGCCGCTGCTCAGGTCGAGTGAGACCAGAACATTGGCGACATCGGCGATGTAGACGCGATCGTTGGTGACGGCGGGGGTGGCGAGCACCGGGGCGGTGCCCACGTGCACCCAGCGAGACTCCTCGCTCGGGATGTCTCCATCGAGGGGGAAGCACCAGGTGGCGCCGCCCGTGTCTCCGTAGAGCAGGGCCCCGTCTACGATGACGGGCTTGCTTCGGACCACGCCGCGCGCGGGCAGACGCCGGATCAGCCGGCCGTCGTCTCGGTGGAGCATGAGCAACGCGTCTTCTCCGGCCGTACCGGTGAAGATGTAGTCGCCGTGGAGCAGGGGACCGCCTGCCTCGGTGTGCACCGCCGAGGGCACCTGCGCGCCGGGGATGCGTCGGTACCAGACCTGCGCGGGTGGGGTCGCGAAGTCACCTGGATAGGCCGACACCACCGCTGGGGAGCCGCCGGTGGCGGGCGCGGGGGCCGGGTTGATGCTGGCGAGGCCAGCGGCGGTCAGCCAGGCAGGTGCGGTCATCCGGTCCCCTGGATCTCCTGGAGCGCCTGCTGAACCTGCGGGGACAGCGTGGACTCCGGGAATCGCTGGGCGAACTCCTGCAACACCTGGGCGCTCTCGTCCATCCGATCGGCGCCGCGGTAGAGGGTGGCCAGCGAGAAGAGCGCCTGCTCGGAGAGCAGGCTCTGCCCCCGGTCGGCCCACGCCCGGTAGATCGCGGCGGCGGGTTCGATGTCGCCCTGGTCGCCCAGCGCGTTGGCGTGGCCGGCGGCAGCCGCCCAGCCCAGCACGCCGTCGGCGCCGACGGCGTCTGCTGCGGACCAGGCTCGAAGGGCGTCTTCCTCGGCCTTGGACTCTTCGTAGAGCAGCGCCGCTTGGGTCCAGGCCCAGACGGCGCCCGGTCCCTTCGCGGTGGTTGCGGCGGCCTCGAGCTCGGCACCGTACACCGACCAGTCCGTGTCGGCGGTCGGCTCGTCGGGGAGCTTCGAGAAGACCCTCGACACCTCTGCGTGGATGGTCTGCTGGGTCTCTCGCTCGTGGTCCTGCCAGAGACCGAACGCGCCCACGCCGAGCAGCGCGATGCCGGTCGCCGCGAGCGCGTGCCGCCAGTAGCCCAGGAAGAGGTCTACGACCTTCATCCGAGCCTTGAAGATGGCGTCCTGTTCCTCGTCGAGGAAGTCGTTCGCCGGATCCAGCGGGGCGCCGGGGCCGCCCGAAGCGGCCGCGTCGAGCGCGGTGGGGTCCTTCTCGTCCGAAGCCACGGAGGCCTCCTGGCGCCGTTGAAGTGGCGCGGCGTGAATCACCGGGGTCGGCTATCGGCCCACGGCCACGGGATCCAGCGCTCTTTGTCGCGGCTCAGGGGCTGAGCTGGACCGTGGCGGCGCCACCCGACGAGGCGAACTGGATGTTCTCGGAGCGGTTGAAGCGCTTGCCGTCTGGCATCACCACCTCGAAGCGGTGGGTGCCGGCCGACAGCTTCACCTGCGTTGGGAGGGTGCCCACGGGGTTGCCGTCGAGAATCACCTCTGCGCCGGTGGGCCCCAGGAGGGTCACCGTGCCCGTGACCATCAGCGGCTCGAGGTCGAAGGGCACCGACAGCTCGGCAGAGCGAACGTCGATCGTGCGGGTCTCGGGCTTGTAGCCATCGAGCTCGGCCTTCACGCGGTGTGAGCCGTAGGGCAGGGAGCGCGGCACGGGGGCGCGGCCCACCTCGGCGCCGTCGATGAAGATCCGAGCCCCTTCGGGGTTCGAGAGGATCGTGAGCTTGCCCTCTTCGGCCACGGGGGCCGGGGCTCCCCAGACCGCGTCGGTCGAGGCGTCCGGGGCCGGCGCGGGGGCCGGCGCAGGCGCGCGGGCTGGAGCCGGCGCGGGCGCGCGGGCTGGAGCCGGCGCGGGCGCGCGGGCTGGAGCCGGCGCGGGAGCCGGCGCTGCATCTGCGGG
>JBDQIL010000164.1:0-7418 GCA_040264415.1 Myxococcota bacterium | reverse complement strand
TTTCAATCCCCCTCTCCCCGCTATTGCAAGAGAGCGTCGATCACGCATTGCATTCGTATCTAGAGGGGGGAAGTAGTCTCGAAAGGGCAGAGGGGGAGGGAATGAGTCATTTGGAACATTCGATGGGCACAGGGGGGAACAATAACAATGCCAGCCCTGGCAACAGTAATAATATCGGCGGGGGAGGGAATAACAGTCCGCGACGGAGCAGCGGCGGCGGTGCCTTCGCAAGTCGGGGAATCAACCCCCTGAACATCGGAGTGGCCCACAATACCAGCCTCGGGAGCATGTCCAGCCTGAACAGCGGCGGTAGCATGGGAAATGTCGGATCCCCCCTAAGCCCCGGGGGAGAGAGCAATATAAGCCTGCCGTCGCTATCAAATTTTCCGGCAGAGCAAAGGGAGGAATTACGGAAGATGTATTTGGCGGGATTTAGGGATGCCGCGAGGAAGGCCAAGGCGAAGAAGCAGCAGGGTGGCGGAGGCGGGAGCGCACAGGGGGCGCCGCGGGGCGGTCTCGAGGGGCGTCAGCCCCCCGACGTGTCCACCCTCACCCACGCATCCTAAACCTGTCAAGGATAGACTTAGAATCGACCTTAGGGTTTAGCTGATGTTCCGTTGTGGGTCGATGGTCTCGATACGTTCAGGCGCCAGATCTCGATCGCGTGATCGGGCGCCGCGCCGCCGCGCTGAAGCGCCTGACGCGTGGCGCCCGCGTCGTCATCGAGAGCCAGGGTCTCGACCTCGAGGAGGCCGAGGCGGCGGGCGATTCGCCCCGTCTCGGCCACCAGCAGCGCCTCGACCCCGCGGTCGGCGAGGTCGGGGGTCACCCACAGGTCGTGCAGGCGGCCGTGGCCCTGCCCGCGGGAGGCCGCTGGCAGCCGCAGCCGGGCCAGCGGCGAGAGTCGGCCCGATCGCGGCAGGATCCGGTTGAGGTCGGGGAGCGTGAGCGCCATGCCCACCGGGCGCCCGCGCCACTCCGCCACCAGGCAGAGCTCGGGCAACGCGTGGCGCATGAGCTCGTGGAGATCAGAGGCAAAGGCGGCCTCGGGCGCGGGGGCGCGGCCCCAGGCGTCGCGTCGGCTGTCTGCGTGGGCCTGGGCCAGCGCGGGCACCTCGTCGGCCAGCCGCCGGGTGTCCACCGGTCTCACCCGGAGCTGGGTGGTGGCCGCCGCCTCGGCAGACTGAGCGAGCAGACGGGCTGACTCCGGGTCGAGGCCGAGCGGCGTGAGGCACCACCGCATCGCCAGCCGGCGGCGCACCACCGTGAGCCCCGAGGCGGTGAGCAGGTTGCCGTATCCAGGGCTGTGATCGGCTGCCCCCGTCATGGGGTGCCCGGCGTCCGGGCTCGCCTGCAGCCCGGGCTCGGCGTCTTGGGTGAGGGGCCAGGGCCCGAAGGCCCGTCGGCACCCCCGCGCCCGCAGCCAGTCCGCCCCGGCCGAGAACAGCGCGCGAGCCGCGGTCGCGTCGGCGGCGTCGAAGCAGGCGAACCAGCCAGCGCCCGGCCCCCGCTCGAGGTCGTGGTTCAGGTCTTGGTAGACCACCAGTCGCCCGACGTCGTCGCCCCCCCGGGTGGCCACGAGCGCCCGCGTCACCAGGTGCTGGAGCGCGGGGTTGCGGGTGGGGTCGAGGCGATACATCCGGTCGCGCCACAGCCCCGGCGCGTAGGCCGGGTCTCGGGCGTGGAGCTGGTCGCGTACATCGACGAGGCGACGACGGTCTGCGGGCCGGTCGAGCGCGAGCGCGGCGACCGCCACCGGCGGGACGGGGGGCGCCGCGGGCGCTGCGAGGGTCTTGGGGTGGCTCACTCCTTCGGGGTACCCCAGGCGCGCAGCGGGGGGAAGCGCGGCGCAGGACATGCGGGTGTGGCGAAACGCCGCGGCGTCGTGCCTCACTGTCGCGTTATGGGTCAATTCATCGCCCCGGACTCGCTCGAGGGGTCCCACAGATGGCTGCGGCCGACCCTGCTTTTGCCGATCACGCCCGCACCCTGTGGGGTTGGCACATCGCGTGCATGCGGGATTCTCCCGCGGCCCTTCCCCCACCTGCCGCTGAACTGGAGGAGTCCATGTCCATCACCGCCCGCATGAAGGTGGCCGATCTGCTCGAGCAGCACCCCGAGTCCCAGGAGGTGTTCGACAACTACGGGATCGAGCTCGACGACGAGAGCTTGCAGCTGCCGTTGATGGCGCTCTGCAAAGAGGAGGCGATCAACTACTGGGAGCTGAAGTCCGACATCGCGCTCGCCGAGGGCTGGGACGGCGCGGCTCCGAGCTTCGCCGACGATGAAGAAGGCGACGATGAGGAGGACGAAGACGGCTGGGACGACGAGGAAGAAGACGACGACGGTGACGGTGACGATGTTGACGACGAGGACTGGGACGACGAGGAAGAGGGCGACGACGACGGCGACTGGGACGACTGACCCGCTCGTTTGAGTCGGCCTGGTCCTGGAGCAGCGCATGTCGAATCGAGGACGCATCTTGGTGCTCGGACCGCCCAGCGGTCCGGCGACCAGCTTGGTGGCGGTCCTGTCGCAGCGTGGGTTTGCCGCGGAGCGGGTGACGCCGGCCTCGAGCCTGCGCGACGACCTCGCCGCCTGGAAGCCCGACGCGGTCGTGGCACTCGGGGTGCCCGATCCCATGGCTGGCGTCGAGCTCACCCGTCTCATCTGCACCGATCGGCCCGGCCTGCCGGTCGTGCTGGTGGTGGACATCGGCGCGACCGAGGTGCTCGACCCCGCGACCCGGGCCGGCGCCTTCGCCGTGTTGCACGGCCTGGGGGACCACCCGTCTCTCGTGCTCTCCCTCGACCGGGCCATCGAGCACCGCGCCCTCCGGCGTGAGGTGCGTCGGCTCGAGAAGGCGGTCCGCCGCACCGACGGCTTCGGAGACCTGCTCGGCAACAGCCCGCCGATGCGCACGCTCTACGAGATGATGGGTCCTGCCGCGGCCTCGGACGTGCCGGTGCTGGTCACCGGCGAGAGCGGCACGGGCAAAGAGGTGGCCGCGCGCGCGCTCCACCGCCAGAGTCGAATGTCGGGGGGTCCGTTCGTGCCCGTCAATGTCGCGGCGGTGCCCGACGGGCTGCTCGAGAGCGAGCTGTTCGGGCACGCGCGCGGCGCCTTCACAGACGCCCGGCAGGCCCGGAAGGGGCTCTTCGTGCGGGCCGACAAGGGCACCCTCTTCCTCGATGAGATCGGCGAGCTGTCGCTGTCGCTTCAACCCAAGCTGCTGCGGGCGCTGCAAGAGCGACAGGTGCGGCCCGTAGGCAGCGATCAAGAGGTCCCGTTTCACGCCCGCATCATCGCCGCGACCAACCGCGACCTCGAGGCCGAGGTGGCGGCGGGCCGGTTCCGCGAAGACCTCTACTACCGGCTCGCCGTGATCCACTTCGAGCTGCCGCCCCTGCGCGCCCGGAGCAGCGACGTGCTCGTGCTCGCTCAGCACCTGCTCAGCCGGGTGACCCGTCGCACGGGCAAGGGCGTCGAGGGCGTCGCGCCCGACGCGTCGCGCTTGCTGTTGGCCTACCGGTGGCCCGGCAACGTGCGCGAGCTCGAGAACGTGATCGAGCGCGCGGTCGCCCTCACCCAGCAGACCGAGATCACCGCGGCCGACCTGCCCCCGCGCATCCGCCACCAGCCCAGCGCGTTGGAGTCGGTCGAGTTCGAGCAGCCCGCAGAGCTGGTGTCGATGGCCGAGGTCGAGGAGCGCTACATTCGCCAGGTGCTCGCCGCGACCGCCGGAAACAAGACCCGGGCCGCTCGGATACTCGGCTTTGATCGCAAGACCCTGTACCGAAAGATGCGGCGCTACGGCCTGCCGAATGATCCCTGAAGCGGCCGACGCCTGCCCTCCTCCGCCGTCGCCCTCCCCCCTTGTCGCCCAGTCCCCTCGCGGGAGCCCCATGACCGATCCTTCTTCGCGCGCCGTCACCGTGGTCCGACCCGGATCCTTCGACGACATGCGGCACTTCTACCCCCGCGTGTTGAACGCCCAGCTCCACCCGCTGGTGCGCTTCTTCCAGTCGCTGGGCAACCGGCGCATCGCCGAGCGGTACTGCCACCTGCACCCCGAGGCCGACCTCGACACTGTGCACGCCACGCTCTCGGCGCGCCTTCGCTGGTTCCGCTGGGGCGGCAGCGACCTGTTTCACACCACCACGCCCAGCGGGGAGCGCCGCATCGTGGTCATCGAGACGAACTCGTCACCGTCCGGCCAGAAGTCGTTCCCCCGGGCCGACGAGGTGGCCGAGCAGGGTGGATACGCGCTCCTGATGGAGCGCACGCTGCTGCCAGCGCTGTCGGGCCGCGGGGTGCCCGAGGGTGGGCTCGCCGTGCTCTACGACAAGAACCTGATGGAGGCGTCGGGCTACGCCGCCGCGCTGGCAGACGCCACCAATGAAGCGGTCTTCCTCGTCCCGTTCTTCGACGGCGATCCCGACCCGCCGGCCCGCTTCGACGCCGACCGCGTGCTCGAGGTGCGCGACCCCGACGGCGCCTGGCGGCGCATCCGCGGGGGCGTCCGCTACGTCACCCAGCGCCCCTGGAACCGCATCCCGGCCATCGCCCGTACGGTGCTGATGAACCCCGTCCTCGTCTGCCTCGCTGGCGGGCGCAACAAGCTGCTGGCGGCCAAGGCCTACGACCTGCACAACGCGACGCTGCGGTCGGCCGGGCTTCGGATCCGGGTGCCGGAGACCATCTGGGACATCTCTCTGGGCGAGGTGCCGATGTGGGTGAAGCGCATGGGGGGCTTCGCGGTGGTCAAGAACCCATACTCGAACGCCGGCCAGGGCGTCTGGACCATCACAAACGCCGCCGAGCTCGACGCCTTCATGGCGCTCGAACACCCCTACCAGCGCTTCATCGTGCAGGCGCTCATCGGCAACGCCGGCTGGTCGAGCCAGGGGCGCGAGGGGCGCCTGTACCACGTGGGCACCATGCCCGACCGCAAGGCCAACATCCACGTGGCTGACGTGCGCTTCATGGTCGGCACCGGCCCCGACGGCTTCTACCCGGTCGCCATCTACGCTCGCCGGTCTCCCACTCCCCTCGCCCGCGACCTCGAGCCGGGCATGTCGAGCTGGGACATGTTGGGCACCAACCTGTCGATCAAGCAGCCCGACGGCTCCTGGACCACCGAGACCGAGCGGCTGCTGCTGATGGACCATCGCGACTTCAACCGGCTGGGCCTGGGGCTCGACGACCTGATCGAGGGCTACCTGCAGACGGTGCTCGCCATGGCCGCCATCGACGAGATGGCGAGCCGCATGGTCAACAGCAAGGGGCGCTTCCGGCGCCGGGTGTTCCACAGCCTCAACCCCGACGATGCGCTGATGGCCGAGCTGCGGAGCCCGGCGTGACCGTCACCCACGGCGGCCACGCGGTGCGCACGGAGCTCGACCTGGCCAGCCTCCCGTCTGGGCAGATCAGTCGGTTCTTTCTGCCGATTGGCGAGTCGGGTCTCGGGCAGCCCCTCTCGGTCCCGGTGGTCGTGGCTCGGGGCCGTCGCGCGGGCCCCACCCTCGGCATCACCGCCGCGGTGCACGGAAACGAGCTCAATGGCATCCCCGTCATCCATCGCCTGATGCGCAAGCTGGACGTGGGCGCGCTGCGCGGGACGCTCGTGGCGGTGCCGGTGGTCAACGTGCTCGGCTTCGAGCGGCGGCAGCGCCGGTTCATGGAGGGCCGCGACCTCAACCACCTGATGCCCGGGCGCCCCGACGGCAACGACGCCGAGGTCTACGCGCATCGGTTCTTGCAGCGCGTGGTGCGGCACCTCGACTTCCTCATCGACCTGCACACCGCCAGCTCAGGCCGGGTGAATTCGCTGTACGTGCGGGCTGACCTGACGAACCAGAGCACCGCGAGCATGGCCTACTTGCTGCGGCCGCAGATCATCCTGCACAACCCTCCGTCGGACGGCACCCTGCGCGGGGCGGCCATGGCGCTGGGCATCCCCGCGGTGACCCTCGAGATCGGCAACCCGCAGCGCTTCCACCCCGAGTTCGTCCGCAGCAGCGTCGTGGGCGTGCGGCGGGTGCTGGCCGACGTGGGCATGGTGCCGAAGCGCCGAGTGTCTGAAGGCCCCGAGCCCCTCCTCTGCCACCGCAGCGAGTGGATCTATACGGATCGAGGCGGCCTGCTCACCGTGCAGCCGGGCCTGACCGAGCGGGTGGAGAGCGGTCAGCTCATCGCCCGCATGACCGACATCTTTGGCGAGCCCACCCGCGAGATCCTCGCGCCCTTCGACGGCGTGGTCATCGGCCGCAGCGTCGATCCGGTGGCCCAGACCGGGGCCCGTGTGCTCCACCTCGGCGCCGTGGCCGACCCCGCGGAGCACCCCTTCCACCCGCGGCCGGCCGCGGCTTGAGAGGCTTCGATGCGCATCCTCTTCCTGGTGAACAAGGCGACCCGGGTCAGCGCGGGGCAGAGCACCGCGCTGCTGCTGCTGCGGGCGGCCGCGCGCGGCCATGAGGTCTTCGTGTGCGGGGTGGAGGACCTCGAGGTGTTGCCGTCGGGCGCGCCCGGCGCCATGGCCCGACGGGTGCCCCTCCCCGGCACGCGTGACCGGGTCGGCTGGATGGCCGCGCTCCGCGGGGTGGCGGTCGCGCCACTCGACTTCGCGGGCCTCGACCTCATCTTCATTCGGACCAACCCCGGACGCGACGCGGCCCGCGCGTCGCTGCACGAGACGGCCCTGGGCATCTGCCGCATCGCCCGGGACCAGGGCGTGGTGGTGCTGTCCGACCCCGACGGCCTGACCCGCGCGGCCACCAAGCTCTATGTGAGCCGGCTGCCCGCCCACATCCGCCCGGCCACGCTGGTGAGCCGAGACGCGGCGCGGATCGAGGCCTTCGTCCGCAGCCAACCGGGCCGGACCATCCTCAAGCCCCTGTCCGGCACCCAGGGCACCGACGTCTTTCGGGTCGAGCCCGACGGCGACGCCAACCTCCGCCAGATCATCGATGTGCTGGTGCGCCAGGGCTACGCGATGGCCCAGGAGTGGGTGCCCGACGCCACCCGCGGCGACGTTCGGCTCATCGTCCTGCAGGGCGAGCTGCTCGAGATCGAGGGGGAGGTCGCGGCGGTGCGCCGGGTGCCCGCGGAGGGCGAGATCCGCAGCAATGTGCACCGGGGCGGCAGCCCGGAGCGGGCCGAGCGCGAGCAGGCGTGGGCAGACGTGGTCGAGGCCATCCGGCCGCACCTGCTGGCCGACGGGCTCTTCCTGGCGGGCCTCGACCTCATCGGAGACCTCGTGGTCGAGGTCAACGTCTTCTCGCCGGGCGGCCTCGATGACGCTGAGGCCTTCTCGGGGGTGGCCTTCGCCAGCGCCATCCTCGACGCGGTCGAGTCGGAGGTGAGGCGGAAGCGGGGGGGCGACAAAGCGTGACCTGGAGGTCGGACGGGGCCGGCCG
>JBDQIL010000163.1:0-7422 GCA_040264415.1 Myxococcota bacterium | reverse complement strand
CTGAGCGTAGCAGGGGGAGGCTTCCGGTTCGCCCGCGCCCCCGGTACACTGCGTCACCCATCCTGCTGGAGCCCCCATGATCCGCGCCCTCCGACTGTCCCTGGTTGTCCTGGTCACCATCTCGGCCTGTGGCGACAAAGACGGCGACAGCGGCGCAGCGGCCGACGCGACCGATGGCGCCGATGGCGCCGATGGCTCCACCGACGGCGTCGATGGCTCCACCGACGGCGCCGACGGGGGATCCACCGATGGCGGCGGCGATGGGGCCGACGGTGGGGACGGCTCCAGCGCCCTCACGGTGGCCGAGGGCCACTGGACCATCACCGACGGCAGCATCATCTACGACAACTGCCAGGCCGACGGCGACCTGCCGGCCTCCGAGGGCGACGGCTTCGTGCACGCCTCGGCCGGCGCCGACGCCTTCTCCTGGACCTTCGACGCGACCGGCGACGTGGCGAGCTGCACCTTCTCCGACGAGCGAAACTACGCCTGCGACCGGATGAGCGGGCGCGAAGACATCGACGACTTCGACATCACGATCACCTCGACCATCGACATCTCGGGCGTCTACATCGACGAGAGCAGCTCGACCGGCGAGTGGGTCATCTCGATCGACTGCGATGGCGGCGACTGCTGGCTGGCCGAGCTCGAGTCCGACGTGGACTTCCCGTGCGACGTGCGGGTCGCGGTGCAGGCCGCCGCCGACTGAGCGCAGGGCGGCTCGAGGGCGCCCCGCGGCGCCTCAGCGGGTCGGCTCGGGGGCCTCGGGCCGCTCCCATGCGGGCTGTCCGTCGAAGAGCACGTACTCCACCGAGTACGTGGCGCCGGGGACGGTGGCCTGCCCCACGATGACCCAGTCGCCGTCCGGGTTCTTGGCGAACAGGGCGTGGGCGAGGGTGCCGCCGTCGTGCGGGGCTGAGGCGGCGTAGCCCCAGCTGCGGACGACCTCTCGGCTGTCGTCCAGGCCCAGGTCGGCGCACAGCGGCCCGGTGCCGGCGTACGAGTAGACGCGCACGTCCCAAGCGTCGTCGCAGGCGGCGCAGTCGTGGCCTTCGTTCAGGTTGCCGCCGGTGCTCGCCTCGACCACGCAGGCCGGGTCGCCGCCGTCGGCTCCGGGCACCACGAGGGTCTCGCCTCCGTCCCACGCGTAGTCGATCTGGTTGAAGCTGTAGCCAGACCGCTGGACCTGATCCCACGGGCCGCCGCCCCCGTCGCCGCCACCACCGCCGTCGCTGCCATCGGTGGTGCCGCCGTCTGCGCCATCGGTGGTGCCGCCGTCTGCGCCGTCGGTGGAGCCATCGGCTCCATCGGCCGCGCCGTCTTGGCCGTCGGCCGCACCGTCGCCGCCGTCTGCGCCGTCGGTGGCGCCGTCTGCGCCGTCCGAGGAGCCGTCGGCAGAGGCGGAGTCGTCTTTGGAGCCGCTGCAGCTCAAGGCGCTGAGGAGGAGGACGGTGGAGAGGGCGGAGCGACGCATGGAGCCTCCGAGGCGGGGTGTCGCCCAGATTGCCACGGGGCCGCGGCGGCGCCAAGTCGGCCCTGCGCGGCCCGCCCCTGGCTGCCTCAAGCCGCGGGCCGACGCCCCAGCGACGCGAGCGTGTCGCGAACGATGTCGTCGAGCACCCCGTCATCGGGGTCGAGGCGGGACATCAGCTGCAGCCCGTGGCTGGTCGCCTGGAGGCGCCGTGCGAGGGCGGTGGGGTCGGCCTCGGGGGCCAGCTGACCGGCGCGCTGGGCGGCCCGCAGGCAGTCGGCCAGCGCGCGCTGCTGGGCGTCGAGCACGCGCGTGACGGTGGCGAGCAGGTCGGGGTCGCGGCCGCCGAACTCGGAGACCGCGTTGAGGAAGAGGCAGCCTCGACAGCCCGTCTGGCGCGCGGACTGTGCCCACGACCGCACCACGCCCTCGACCGCGGCGAGGGGATCGGGAGCGGCCGCGAGGCAGTCACCGAAGCCTGCAGCGCGGGTCTGCTCGTAGTGCTTCAGGCAGGCCTGGTAGAGCGCGCGCTTGCCGCCAAAGGCGTTGTAGAGGCTCTGCCGTCCGAGGCCGGTGGCCGCCTCGAGGTCGGCGACGCTGGTGGCCTCGAAGCCCTGGGTCCAGAACACCTGGGTGGCGTGCTCGAGCACGTCTGCCTCGTCGAAGCTGCGGGGTCGGCCGGCGGCCATCGGTCCTCCATTGACCCCGCACGTATACATCTGGACCGACCAGTCAAGATGATTCCGGGTGGCGGCGGCGGGTGGTCGCTGTATCCTGATGGCCCCCCCCCGCTTGGATCCGGATGCGACTGTCGCTGCTCTCCATCGCCATGGGCGCGCTCGCTTGCGGCCCCACCAGGGGAGCAGACGGCGCGCTGGACTCGGGCGATGCGACCGTGGCCGACGGCGACGATGGCGCCAGCGACGGCGCAGACGGCGCCGCCATCTCGGAACCGCCCTATGGCGAAGACCTCGTGCAGGGCGGCGGCTTCGAAGACCCGGCGCTCCCCGCCTGGGAGGTCGACGGCGCGTGTCAGGTGGTCCAGAGCTCCGAGGCCCTCGGGCCCCCGGAGGGCGACCGCTTCTTGCGCGGCGCGGTGGGCCAAGAGCCCGTCGTGGACTGCGTGGTGGCCCAAGGCTGGGACTTGAGCGAGGCGGGCTTCGACCTCGCGGCCATCGACGCTGGCCGGGTGGCGGTCGAGGTGGAGGGCCTGCTCGCCAACCGCGGCCCGGCGGGCAGCTTCGACGATCAGGTGCGACTGCGGGTGCGCTACCTCGACGCGGCGGCGGCCGCCCTGGGCAGCCTCGAGACCCTCGTGGCGGGCGACGGGAGCTGGGTGCTTCGGGGGGCCACGGGCCTGCTGCCGCCCGGCACCCGGGGCCTGCGCCTCGAGGTGGAGCAGCGCTTCCGCGCGCCGCCCGACAACGACGGCTATGCCGATGACGTGGGCCTCTCGCTCCGCGAGGTGGTGCCCGCCTCCCCGGCGCTGACCCTCGAGCCGCTGCTGCAGGACCACCGGCCGGACGCCATGACCCTGGCTTGGGAGACCGACGGCGCGCCGGCGGCGCACGCGGTGCGCTACGGCGCGGTGGGGGGCGCGCTCGACCGCAGTCAGCCCGTCGTGCGCACCCTCGCGGTGGACGACCAGCACCATGTCCACGTCGCCGAGCTGACCGACGGGCTCTCTGCGGGTGCGGCCTTCGACTACGAGGTGGACAGCGGCGGGGTCACGAGCGGCCGGCACAGCTTTCGCACGGCCCCCGTCCCCGACGCCCCCGTCTCGATCGCGTGGTTGGCCGACAACCAAGAGGGCTGGGAGCGCTTCCGCACGCACCTGACGCACCTCGCGGCCCGCGCCCCCGATCTGCTCGTGGTGCCCGGCGACATCGTCTCCGATCCCAACGTGCTCGACGAGTGGCGCGAGTGGTGGTGGGGCTCGCTGGTCGACACCGCGGCCTTCGGCAGCAACACGCCGGTGCTGGTGGCCCGCGGCAACCACGACCGGCACCACCCCTACGCCTACGCCTACGCCCAGCTGCCGGACAACGAGATCTTCTACAGCTTTCGCTATGGTCCGGTGTTCGTGGTCGCCCTGGACAGCCAGTCGGCGGTGGCACACATGCCCGACGAGATCGACCAGCTGGCCTTCCTCGAGGCGGCGCTGTCGTCTGAGGCCGCCCGCACCGCCGACTTTCGGGTGGTCACCTTCCACCAGGCGCCGTTCACCAACTCGGTGCAGAACGACACCACCGGACACGAGGGCAGCCGCGAGCACTGGGTGCCGCTGTTCGCCGACCATGACGTGGACATGGTCATCTCAGGGCACTTCCACAGCTACCAGCGCGGCGAGCTCGACGGCGTGCAGTATGTCATCGTGGGTGGCGGCGGCTCCCATCTGCTGGTCGATGTCTACGACTTCTGGGAGCACATGACCGTGCTCGAGCAGACCTGGCACTACGCCCTGATGGACGTCGCCGACGGGCAGCTGGTGTGGGAGGTGCGAGACCTCGACGACCGGGTCATCGACCGGCTCACGCTGACGGCGGGCGACTGACCCTCAGCGGCGGCGGCGCCGGGCCACGAGCGGGAGCATCGCCAGCGTCGCGGCCAGGCCAACCGGCGCGGCGCCGGCCGCGCAGCCGCACGCCGCCGCCTCTGCGGGCTTCGCGCCGGGCGTGACCCCCGCGCCGACGTCGGTCGCCCCGCCGTCGCCCCCGGGGTCGCCGCTGTCGGTCGGATCGGGCGCGGGGGCGCCGCCCACGTCGGCGTTCTCGCCCTCCACCACCTCGAGCTGCCAGGCCTCACCGTCGTGCGCAAAGAGCGCGTAGTAGGCGGACGCTCCCGCTTCGATGCTGGGGTCCTCCACCCGCAGGGGCGCCCCCGGGGTGGGGTCGAGGGTCTGCGCCAACACAGTGGCCTCGGGGTCGTCGGGGCCGGTGGGCCAGGCGTCGGTGCGCCGCACCAGCACCGTCTCGGCCAGGGGCACGATCCAGGGCTGCTCGGCGGTGACGGTGACCACCGGCTGGTCGTCGGAGGCCGCGAGGGCGGCCCGCCGGTAGTGCGCCGCCGGATCCGCCAGGGCCGTGACGCAGACGTCGTCGAGGTGCCAGCCCCCGAACTCGAGGCCGGCGTCGCTGTCGAGGGTGTAGGTGAAGCGGAGGGTGGCCCCCTCGTCGGGCACCTCGAGCGCGCGGGTGCGGGTCACCCAGCCCGCGTCGAGCACGTGGGCGGCGCCGCTGTCGGGTGCGTTCTCCCACCACAGATCGGCGCCGTGGGGGCCGCCCCAGACCTGCGCGCGGTCGTACAGGCCGTCCTCCACCGTGAGCCAGCGCTGGTAGGTGAAGCGCAACATGGGCCGCGGACCATCGACGAAGACCTCGGGGCTCTGGAGGTACTGGCGGTTGCCGCTGCGGTATGGCGCGCCGGGCGCGGTCGCGGCGATGGCGGCGCCCGATGGAGCCGACGTGGCGCTGAAGGCGCCGGGCACCGGCTCTCCGACCACCCACTCGTCTGCCCACCCCTCGCGGGGATCCTCCCAGGGGGTGCCGGGCCCGTGGGTCCAGTCGGGGGCGCCGTCTTCGAAGTCTTCGCACCAGAGGGCCTCGGTGTCGCCGACCGTGAACTGGTGGAGGAGGTCGCGGTCGCCGGCGTGGCTGCGCACGACCTGCTCGGCGCCCGTGCTGGCGGCTTCGATGAAGTAGGTGACCGTGGTGGTCGCGGGGACGCGGGGGAGCGCCCCGCTCCAGGTCCAGCCGTCGCGGCTCAGGTCGGCGGCCTGCCAGGCGGCGTAGGGCTCGGGGGGCTCGGGGTCGCCCGTGTCGGCCGAGTCGCGGTCTGCGGTGTCGATGGCCCCGGTGTCGTCGAGGCGCGCCGCAGCGCCCGCGAGGCCGGGCGGGCGGGCGTCGGCGAAGCCCTCGAGGCCGGGCGTGACGGTGGGGTCGGTGGTCCACCAGAGCCGAACGCTGTCGGGGTCGAGCTGGCCGCAGGCGGCCGTGGGGGCCGCCACGGTCAGCGACACCGGGTAGTCGGCCGCCGCGGAGGCCTGCGGACCGAGCGGCGCGTGGTCGATGTGCACCACGCCGATGGGGCCGGGGCCGAGGCCGTGCTGGTCGAGCAGCGCCACCAGCTCACAGGCGTGGGGGGTGCCGTCGGTGAGGTCGCCGTTGTCGTCGTCGGCGGTGATCACCGCCTCGTAGGCGTCGGTGAGGGTGGGCCCCTGCTCGAGGGCGCCGAGGAACAGGCGGTCGGTGTCGCGCGCGCCGGCGGCCTCACCGCGGTCGCCCTGCCACTGCTGCCGCAGGTTCCACCAGAAGCTCCCCCAGATCAGGCCGTCGTGGTGCACCTCTCCGTTGCGGTCGTCGGGGTAGCGCCGGTCGCTCTCGATCTCGCGGATGGCGCCGCCGCCGGGCAGGGCGTTGGGCGCCAGCACCGGGTCGTCGTTGATCGTCGCCGAGATGTAGTCGGCCGAACCCTCGGAGATGTCGCCCGCGAAGGTGCCGCCCTGCAAGATGTACTGGTGGATGCCGTGGCCGACCTCGTGGTAGATGACGTCGGCTATCTCACCGAAATTGTTGCAGGCGCGTGGGTGTCCCTGCAGGAAGGTGACGGTGCCGTTGGTGTACCAGGCGTTGCAGGCGCTGTCGTCGCGGTCGACGTCGGCCTGCACTTGCTGGCCCAGCCAGGCGTGCGTGGGCCAGCGGTCGTCGAGCCAGCCCCAGACCGCGTGGAAGTGATGGAGGACGGCGGCGGTGGCCTGCGAGACGTCGGCGCCGCCTGAGAGCGTGATGTCGCCGGTGCCGGCCACCTCGACCCGGGTGCGGTTGCGGGCCAGCCAGAGGTCGGGCCCCTCGAGGGCGACGGTCAGGTTGCCCGAGAGGCCGTGGGTTCCGTCGGCGGCGGTCACGTCGGTGGCGCCGTCGGCTGCGGTCACGGTGACCCCCCGGGCGGGGTGGGTCTCGGCGGGGTCGCCGACGGTGCGCGCGTAGTGGGAGACGTCGGCCCGCGCGAAGTGGCGGCGGTCCCGCACGTACACCTCGGCGCCGGCCCGGTCGCGGTAGCGCACCAGGGGGCCGTCTTCGACGGGGGTGACCAGCCGGGCGCGCACGCCCGTGGCGTCGCCCGCCCAGGGGGCGCCGTCGAAGGTGGGCACTGGCAGCACCACCTCGCCCGGTCTCGGGGAAGACGCGCCGCCGACCGGCGTGAGCTGGGCCCACACCGCGCCCACCGCGCCGTCCTGGGCCACGAGCAGCACCTGGTCGCCCAGCACCTCGGCCCCGCGCCAGACGCGGGTGTAGCGCTGCCAGGTGCGGGCGCCCCGCTTGACCGCTGGCTGCGCGACGAGCTCATGGGCCGCCACCCCGGCGAGGCCCGCGATGTCGGCGGCCAGGGCGTCGGCTTGGGCCAGGGGCACGCCGGGCGCCCACAGGAAGCGGGGGGCCCCGGTTCGCTGGTCCCATCGAACGGCCCAGCCCTCCCCCCAGGTGGCCCGAAAGCGCTGCCACGGTGCCCGCTCGGACAGCCGCCACTGCAGGCCTGTGCGCCAGCTCAGGTGGGGCGCAGGCTCGCCGGACCGCGCCGCGGGGGCAGAGAGGTCGCCCGGAGGGGCCATGCCGAGCAGCAACGCGAGACCCAGCATCATGCCTCCATCTGTGGGAGATCCTACCCGCCGCGAGGGTCGGCCGGTGTCAACGCGCGGTAACGTCACCCATGCTCTGGATGCTCGCCTCCGCCCTCGCTCTCGC
Source organism: Myxococcota bacterium (assembly GCA_040264415.1). Classification (GTDB taxonomy): domain Bacteria; phylum Myxococcota_A; class UBA796; order UBA796; family UBA2385; genus M30B51. Next base: position 210 of record JBDQIL010000163.1, on the reverse strand, counting down.
CGAGCCCGGCCCCTGCCCCCTCGCGGTGGTGCGGCCGAATGGCGAGGCCGTAGCCCTGTCCGTGGGGGATCTCGACCTCCCCCGCGACAGCCTCGTGCGGGTCAGCCCGTCCGTTCGCTGCCCGGCCGGCCAGGGCGTGCAGGTGGTGTCGGTGGTGCCCTGGACCCGGCCCCCTGGGCGGCACAGTCGCCGCCATCGATCAGGTCGAGG
>JBDQIL010000162.1:0-7424 GCA_040264415.1 Myxococcota bacterium | reverse complement strand
GAGCGGGACTGCCGTCGCCGACGCCACCCGTCATGGTCTCGCCCTGGCCCCGCGGGCGACTGAACTCCGTGAGACCGACGCCCAGCAGCGCGAAGAAGGCCACGGTGCCCAGCGCCCAACCCACGCGCGCGCCGGCGCGCGAGGGGGTGGGCGGCCGCGCTGGCGCAGCATCGGTCGTCGGCGCCTCCTCGAGGGTCCGCAAGACGAGCGCCGCCTCGGCCACCAGCGCGCCCTTGCGAGCGGCGTACTCGTCGGCGTGCAGCTTGTCGCGGTCGGCCTCCATCGCCCGCAGCTGCTCCATCAGCATGTCCTTGCGAGCGCGGAGCGCGGCGCGCTCGCCGCCACCGGCGGGCAGCTCGCCCCCGCGGGCGCGGAGCGCCAGCACCAAGCCGACCACCAGCCCCACCAACAACACCACCAGGGGCGGGCCCCAGACCTCCCAGCTCATGGGGCTTCCTTCGGGGGCTCGGCCCCCTCCAACTCCGCCAGGATGCGGTCTCGATAGGGGTCGGACGATGGCGCAGCGGCCACGGGTGCGCTCACCGGAGTGTGGCTCGCTCGCCGGGCGCGCAGGCCGATCCCGCCCGCGCCGATCACGAACGCCACCACGGGCCCCAGCCAGATGATCCAGTGCAGCCCTTCGGCCGGGGGCGCGAGCAGCACCCACTCGCCATAGCGCTCGACGAAGTAGTCCTCGATCTGCTGCTTGGAGTAGCCGAGGCGCACCAGCTCACCGATGCGGTCGAACATGACCTGGGCGGAGTTGGCGTTCGAGTCGGCGACGCTGAGGCCCTGGCACACCGGGCAGCGCAGCCCCGACCCGATGTCGCGGGTGCGCTCCTGCGCCGTCGCGGGGTCGGGCGGCGCGAAGGCCGGCGGCTCAGCGAGGCCGCCCGGCACGGCGGGGGCCTGAACCCCCGACGCAGACGGCGGCGCCTGCTGGGCGTCCGCAGGGGCAGCCAGCAGCCAGGTGAACAGGAGCAAGGCGGCGGTCACAGCAATGGCTCCAAGACGGTCGCGAGGTGGCCCACGGTGACCGAGCCGGTGAACTTCTGAGCGATGGTGCCATCCGGGCGGATGACGAAGGTCTCTGGCACCGCGGCGACGCCATAGTCGAGGCTCACCCGGCCGGTCTCGTCGACCAGCGTGGGGTAGTTCGACCCAGAGCGCTTCAGGTAGCGGCGCGCGGCTGGAGCCTCGTCTTGGTAGAGCACGCCGTAGAAGGAGACGCCCCGGCCCTCGTAGCGCTCGGCGGCGGCCAGCAGATCTCGGTGCTCGACCATGCACCCCTCGCACCATGTGGCCCAGAAGTTGAGCACCACCGGCCCACGGAGCGACGACAGCGTGACTGGCTCGCCGTCGAGGGTGACCAGGGTGAAGTCGGGCGCGCGCTGCCCCTCGAGGGCGTTGCTCACCAGCTTGGGGTCGCGGCCGAAGCCGGACGCCAGGATGAGCACCAGAGGCCCGATCAGCGCGAGGCCGGCCAACGCGACCTTCCAGTTGAAGCCGCCGCCCGAGGGGGGGGATGGGGAGGGAGCGATGGTCACTTTCCGGCGACCTCAGCGGTGGGCGCCGGGGCCGTGGTGGCGGCGCGGGCCTTGCGGGTCGACGGCCAAGCCGCGACCAAGGTGCCCAGCATCATCAGCCCCCCGCCGAACCACAGCCACCCCACCAGCGGCTTGACCATGACGTCGAAGGAGGCGCTCTCTCCGCCCTTGCCCACGTTCACGAGCGACAGGTAGAGGTCTTCCCGCAGCCCGGTGCGGACGGCCGGCGTGCCGATGGGCATGTCCATCGTCTTGTAGTGGTTCAGGCGCGGCGCCACGACGCCCAGGTCGCGGTCGCCACGGGTGACGGCGAGCGAGGCCTTGAGGCTCTTGCGGTGGGGCTGGTCTTCCCAGGCCGAGCCCTGGTAGGCGAGGGTGTAGCCCTGCACCGTGGTGGACTCGCCAGGCGCGAGGGTGACGGTGTCTTTGGTGGACCATGCGGTGGCGGCCGCGTGCGACACCCCGATGACGATGACGCCCACGTGCACGATGTAGCCACCGTACCGGCGCCGCGCCGACACGAGCACGCTCGCGAGGGCCGACAGCAGGCTCTGCCCGCGCGCCTTGGCCCGCGCCTGGGCCGGGCGGAGCACCTCTTGGGTGGTCACCACGAAGGCGAAGGCGCCGGCCCCGAAGGTGGCCACCGGCCAGAAGGCCCGCGCCCCCAGGGCCACCGACAGGCCCATGACGGTCACCGCCACGCTGGCCGGCATGGCGACCCGCTGGAGCGCCCGCTTGAGGGGCACGGCCCCCCACGGCAGCGCCGGCCCCACGCCCATCAGAAACAAGATGGCCAGCCCGATGGGCCCGCTCATCCGGTCGAAGTAGGGCTGCCCCACCGAGACCTGCTCGCCGGTGATGGCCTCGTTGAGCAGCGGATAGACCGTGCCCAGCAGAACCGTGAGCGTGAAGGCCGCGAACAGGAGGTTGTTTGCCAAGAACCCGGTCTCGCGAGACACGGGGCCGGCCAAGCCCTGCGGCGGCGGCGCGAGGCGGTCGACCCGCGCCGCGAGCAGCAGCACGCTGAAGACCATCCCGAGGCCCAAGAAGCCCAGAAAGACCGGGCCGATCGGCGACTGGGTGAAGCTGTGCACCGAGTTGAACACGCCTGAGCGCGTCATGAAGGTGCCCAGGATGGTGAGCAGGAAGGTCGAGAGCACCAGGGCGAGGCTCCACCCCTTGAGGTGGTCTTTTCGCTCCATGACCATGGCGGAGTGCAAGAAGGCCGTGCCCGTGAGCCACGGCAGGAAGCTCGCGTTCTCGACGGGATCCCAGGCCCACCAGCCGCCCCAGCCCAGCACCTCGTAGGACCACCAGCCGCCCAGCACGATGCCGACGGTCAGAAACCCCCACGGCACCAACATCCAGCGGCGCAGCGCGCGGGTCCAGGCCGCGTCGAGCTTGCCCGCCAGCAAGGCCGCCGAGCCCATGGCGAAGGGCACCGTCATGCCGACATACCCGAGGTAGAGCATCGGCGGATGGATGACCATCAGGATGTGGTTCTGCAGCAGCGGGTTCGGCCCCGGGCCGTCGAGGGGGACCGGGGAGACCAGCTCGAAGGGGTTGGCGATGCCGGCCACGAGGAAGGCGAAGAACACGCCCACGCCGTGGGCCACCGCGAGCGCCCAGGGGGTCTGGTCGGGGAAGCGATCGCGGGAGAACCACGCGAAGCCCGCGAGGTAGATGCCCAACACGAAGCCCCAGAGCAGGATCGAGCCGTCGAGGCTCGACCAGAGGCTCACGATGGTCACCCACACCGGCGTCTTGGTGGAGCCGACCTCGGAGACGTAGGCCACGCTGAAGTCGTGGGTGAGGAGCGCGAACTCCATCAGGCCGGTGGCCAGCACCATGGTGGCGCCGAAGCCGTAGGCCATCCACCGCGACAGCTTCAGCGCGTCGGCGCTGCGGCGGGTGGCCGCGACCACGCCGGTGACCAGGCCCACCGAACAGAGCGCGAGCCCCAGCAGGACCGCAGTGCGACCGAGCAGCGAGATCACGGCGCGCCCCCACCCTGCGCGGCCGAGCCGTCGAGCACCGAGTCGTAGAGCTTCTTGCGCTCCTCGGCGGTCATGTCTTCATCGGGGGCGCGGTATTCGTTGCTGTGCTTGACCATGAGTCGGTCGCTCTCGAAGCTGCAGTCGGCCGTGGGCGAGCCCTCGACCACGACGCCGATGCCCTCGCGGAACATCTGCGGCGGCGCGCCGGTGACCCGCACGGGCACCTCTTGCCTGCCGTCGGAGATGCGGAAGGCCAGCGAGCTGGTGTCGGGCTGCCAGTCTACCGACCCCTCGACCACCATGCCGCCGAGCCGCACGGTGGCGCCCTCGGCCGCCTCGCAGTTCTCGACGAGCTGGGCGACATCCCAGTAATATACGAGGTTCTCCCCCATATTTCCGAACGAGATGGCGCCAAGCGCGCCGCCGGCGACCACGAGGGCGCCCACCATGAAGAGGCGGCGGCGGGTCGTGTCGCTCATGGGGTCCTCCGAAGACGCGACGGGGTCGCGCCGAGAATGGCGATGGCGGTGAAGGCGAGCAGGACGGCCCACGAGACGCCGTAGGCAGCCCAGACGTACTCCCAGCCCCCTTGGATCATTCCGGTCGCGATCGCGTCGGTCTGGGCGGGGTCCATCTCAGACCTCCGGGTCGGGCTGCAAGTGGAGCTGGGCGGGGGCGTCGGGGAGCTCTGGCGCGTCGGACTGGTCGGCCAGCCGCACGTAGGCCGCCCGCCACCGGAGCGCGGCGATGCCGATGCCCAAGAAGAGCATGCCGAAGGCGGCCATGCGGAGCGGCGTGACCATCGTGTTGGACACGGTCTCGGGGCTCGAGAAGTCTTGGTGGAGGGTGCGCCACCACTTCACCGCGAAGTAGACGACCGGCACATCGACCCAGGCGATGATGGTGGCGACGGCCGAGACGGTGAGGCGCTGCTCGGGGGCATCGACGGTGCGCCGCAAGACCAGCACGGCCACGAAGAGCAGCAACATGACCGCAGACGTGGTGAGACGGGGGTCCCAGGTCCACCAGATGCCCCAGGTGGGGCGCGCCCACACCGACCCCTGGAAGAGGAGCAGCGCGTTGTAGACCACCCCCACCTCGGCGAAGGCCTCGATGCCGGCGTCCCAGCCGGTGCGGCCGGTCCACAGCGCGCCGATGGCCGCCACGAACGCGGCCGTGTAGGCCACCAGCCCCACCCAGGCGGTGGGCACGTGCACATAGAGGATGCGACCCACGTCGCCCATCATGGCTTCGGGCGGGGCGAAGAAGAGGCCCCAAGCGTGCGCGGCGCCAAGAAGCACGAGCCCGAAGGCCAGCACGAAATGTTCCCAGCGAATGGACTTCACGGGTGGGGGTCCTTCACTGCTCGATGACCCGGCCGAACAACACGCCGCAGACGGCCCAATAGAGCAGATCGAAGCTGGCCAGGAGGCGCAGCCAGGAGGGCAGCTGCGTCATGGGGTCTCCCAGCATCACGAGAGTCGAGGCCTTAACGGAGGCGAGCAGGCAGGGCACGACCAGGGGGAAGAGCAGCAGGGGGAGGAGCAGCTGCCGCGCGCCCATCCGCGCGGTCAAGGCGGCGTACAGCGTCCCGGGCGCCGCCAGGCCGGCGGCCCCCAGCGCGAGCACGGGGAGCATCAGCCCCACGCCCTCGCGAAAGCTCGCGTCGTAGAGCGCGACGGTGGCCGGCAGCGCCACCAAGCCCAGCGCGACGAGCTGCGCGGTGTTGGCGAGGGCCTTGCCGTAGAAGACGGCGGCGGGCGCGGTGGGCGCCAGCATCACGGTCTCGATGGCGTTCGACTCGACCTCGACGTGGAAGCTCTGGGCCAGCAGCAGCGTGGAGCTGAGCAGCAGGGACAGCCAGAGGTAGGCGCCCGCGTGGGCGCGCATCGTGGCGGTGTCGGGGCCCACCGCGAAGCTGAAGAGCAGCAGCACCGTGAGCGCGAAGGTGGCGAGCGAGAAGGCCCGCGAGCGAGCGCGCCACTCGATGAGGAGGTCCTTCCACAGCACCGTGGCGAGGGCGGTCATGGCCCCCCCTCGGCCGGCGCGGGCTCGGCGGCTGCGCGCGGGTGCAGCTGACGCCAGGCGGACACGGCCTGCCGCGCGGGGCCGGCCCACACCTGCTGACCCTGCTCGAGCAGCAAGGCCCGATCGCAGATCTCGGCGGCGCGGGCGATCTGGTGCGAGGCCACCACCAGGGCCCCCGGCAGGCCCGCGAGCAGCGCCGCGAGGTCGTCTACGCCCGCCGGGTCGAGCGCCGAGAAGGGCTCATCGAGCAGGATGAGGTCGGGCTCTTGCACCACGAGGGCGGCCACCTGAAGCCGCTTGCGCATGCCCGCCGAGTAGGCGCGCACGGCGTCTGGGCGGTCGTCGAGGCCCACGCGGGCCAGCAGCGCGGCGGCGTCGGGCGGGGGCTTTCCGGCGAGGCGGGCGACCACAGCGAGGTTGTCTCGGGCCGAGAGGTCCTCGTAGAGGCCCAGCCGGTGGCCGAGCAGCGCCAGCCTGGGGCGCACGCGGCTGGGGTGCGCCCGCGGATCGAGCCCGAACAGGCGAAGTTCGCCCTGGGACGGGCGCAGCACGGTGGCGAGCGTGCGCAAGAGGGTGGTCTTCCCCGAACCGTTGGCGCCCACGACGAGCAGTCGTTCGCCCGGCATGAGGTCGAGGTCGATGCGCGCGTACGCCCACCGCCGGCCGAAGCGCCGGCAGAGCTGACGGGCGGAGATCGCCGGGGTGTGGGCAGGTTCAGACATCGACGGTCCCTAACCGGGGCCGGCTGCCGGGGGCGCGCCGAGCCGCGCGCCCGCGTTAGGGCCGGCCGCACGCCGACCCCGCTGAGACCACCCCCGCGAGAGGACGTCATGCGCGCCTGTCTCCTTGCATCTCTCGCTGGCGCGGCGTGGCTGGGCGCGGGGTGCGCGAGCGGGCCGGCCGTGCCGCGGCCCGAGCCCTCGCCGGACGCCTCCCCCGAACAGGAGGCCCGCCTGGAGCGGTATTGGCAGGACTGCGCCGCCGACCGGGCGCGAGGCTGCGCCGCGCTGGGCAGCCGCTACCTCGCGGGCGACGGCGTCGCGCGCGACCCCGCGCGGGCGCACGCGGCCTACGCCCGCGCGAGCGACCTGCGCGAGCGGTGCGCCGCCGTGGGCTTCCTCCACCACGAGGGCCTGGGCGGGGCCCCCGACCCCGCCGAGGCGGCGCGCTGGTACACCATCGCGTGCGAGGCGGGCGAGGCGGAGGGCTGCGCCAACCTGGGCGTGCTGCACCAGCGGGGCCGGGGGGGAGCGGTCGACCTGCCGGCGGCCGCGCGCCGCTTCGAACAGGGCTGCACGCTCGGAGACGCCAACGCGTGCGTGAACCTGGGCTTCATGCTGCAGCTGGGCACCGGGGTCCCGGCCGACCTCGACCGGGCGCGGGCGCTCTACGACCTGGCCTGCGACGCTGGCCACCGCACGGGCTGCAACAACCGCGCGGTGATCGACGAGGGCGGCCTGGAGGGGCGCGTGTTGAGCCCATCGGACGGCAGCACCGTGGTGGTCGGACGGCTCGCCGTCGGGGTGGCGCTGCCGGCCGCCTTCGGGCCCGACGCCCGCGTGGATCTGACCCTCGACGGGGCCCCGGTGCGCGACCCCCTCCTGCTGCTGCGCGAGGGGCTGGCGGGCGCGGGCCAGGGCACCCTGGCCCTGGCCACCCTCGAATTGGGCGACACCGCCGCCGGGCCGCACGCCCTCGTAGCGACCGTCACCGCGCCGTCGGGGGGCCGCGCGACGCTGCGGTCCGACTTCCGCTACGCGCCGCCCCCCCACACCCTCGACGTGTCCGTGGTGGACGCTGCCGGCGCGCCGGTCTCGGCCCGCGTGGTCGTGCTGGGCCCCGAGGGCCCCCT
>JBDQIL010000161.1:0-7442 GCA_040264415.1 Myxococcota bacterium | reverse complement strand
GGGCTGCGTCGATGCGTTCGAGCAGATCCCGCTCCTGGCGCGGGGCGAGGTTCGCGCTGCGGACCTCTGCGCGCAGGGCGGCCGCGGCGTCACCGGGCTGCGGCGGCACCACCACGTCGGGGGTGAGGCCCCGTCGGTCTGGGATCGCGGCACCGGAAGGGAGGTGGTATCGAGCGAGGGTGAGCTTGAGCGCCGAGCCATCCTCCAGCTCGAAGACGTGCTGCACGGTGCCCTTCCCGTAGGTGGTGCGCCCGACCAGGCTGGCGCGGCCCCGGTCTCGGAGGGCGCCCGCGACGACCTCTGCCGCGCTCGCGGAGCCCCCGTCCACCAGCACGACCATGGGCAACGCCAGGTCATCCGGCGAGGTGGTGGTGGGGTGACGGTCGAGCACCACCCCGTCCCGCCCGCGGCTCTCGACCGCCAGCCCGTCCCCCACGAAGCGATCGACCACGGCGGCCGCCTGATCCATGAGCCCGCCCGGGTTGCCCCGAAGATCGAGGATGATGGCAGCGGGGGGCGGATCCGCCTGCGCGGCCCAGGCCCGATCGAGCTGGGCTCGGGTGGCCCGGCTGAAGTGTGAGATGCGAAGGCGAACGGTGTCGCCGTGCCGTGTGGCGGTGACCACCTGCTCCTCGTAGCGCTCTCGGATCACCGGCACGGTCTGACGACCGGCGCCTTGGTCGAGCTCGAGGGTGACGAGCGCGCCGCGCTCGCCTGCGAGCGCGGCGCGCACCGCTGAGAGGGGCTGCGCGTGGGTGGGGACCCCGTCGATGGCGAGCAGGCGCGCGCCCACGCGCACCCCTGCGCGATCGGCGGGGCCGCCCGGCGCGAGGTCGGTCACGCGCAGGGCGCCGTCGTCGCCTCGGGCGAGCGCAAGCCCGACGCCGTCGAGCGTGCCGTCTGCGTGTGCCTGCAGCTCCGCCCACTCCGCGGGCCCCAAGAAGACCGACCAGGGGTCGAGCTCTCGGACCATGCCGCGCACCGCGCCATAGAGCAGGTCATCGGTGGCGACCGGCTCGACGTAGCGGGCCTCGATGGTGTTGAGCACGCGCGCGAGGGTGTCGAGGCCCGCGTAGGCGTCGCGGGCCGAGGCCCGGGCGCCCTGCACCACCGAGGCGCCAGCGAGCAGCCCGCCACCGAAGGCCGCAGAGACGAGGAGGAGCGCCGAGATCAGCCGCGGCATGCGCGCTCCGGGCCCGGGGAGAGTCGGCTCACCGGGGGCGGAGCCACTGGCGGGGGTCCTGCTTGGTGCCGTTGTAGCGGATCTCGAAGGTGAGCACGTAGCCGTCGCCGTCGGTCAGGCCGGTGTTGCCGACCAGTCCGAGCACGTCGCCCTCGCTCACCCGCTGCCCCTGCCGGACTCGGATGCCGGCGAGGTGGGCGTAGACGGTCTTGTAGGCGCCATGCTGCACGGCGACGGTCTGGCCGTAGCCGCGGACGTAGCCCGCGAGGCGGACCACCCCCGGGTAGACCGAGCGGACCGGGGTGCCGTACTCCGCCGCGATGTCTACGCCTTGGCCGAGCACCGCCTTCTGGATGCGCCCCGACGCGGGCCAGGCCAGCCGGCCGTAGGTCGTGCGGAAGCTGGCTTCGCCGCCCGGCGGCGTGCCGGGCCTTTGCCCCACCGCCGCAGAAGCCGCCCCAGAATCGACCTCCTTCTCATGCCCGAGGCGGTCGCCCAGCGCTTGGCGGACGTCGCGCATCTCCCCCATGGCCTTCATGGTGAGCTCGCGGCGACCCCGGATGTCTTCGAGGAGCGCGATGCGCTTCTCTCGCTGCACCTTCAGCTCGCTGGCCTTGGCTTCGAGGTCGGTGCGCAGGGCGTCGAGCGCGCGCACGTCGCGGTCGACCGCGGCCAGGGCCTCGCGTCGGGCGTCGATGGCGTCTTTGAACTCACCGACCCGGCGCAGATCGGCGTCGATGATCTGCATGAGGTAGGCGCCGCGACGCCGCAGGTCGGCGGGGTCTTCGGCGCCGAAGATGACGCGGGCCAGGCCTTGGCGGTGCAGGCGATAGAGCACCGAGATCTGGTCGGCCACCGCGTCGCGCTGGCCCTCGACTGTGCCATCGGCCTGGGCCAGCGCGCCCTCGGCGGCCGCCCGGCTCTGCTCGAGCATCTGCACGCGATCTTCGAGCGCGACCAGCTCGCCCTGCACGCCGCCGAGCTGCTCGTCGATGCCCTGCAGCTGCTCGAGGATCGAGAGCTCTTGGGAGCGGGCCGCGTCGAGCTCGACGCGCGGGGTGTCTCCCGCGGTGCCGATGCCGGTGCCGTTCCCGGTGGCCTGGCCGTGCGCGTCGCCCATCGCGAACAGACAGCACACCAACAGCAGGGCCCGGGTCATGGCGCGCTCAGCAGGAAGCGCTGGACGGCCACCAGAGCCGCTCCGACCCCGAGCACCACGCCGGTGAACACCAGCAGCAGCAACCACGAGCCCGGGAGGAAGGACAGCTCTCCGGCGATACCGAGCTGCAGCGCCTCTTGGAGGCGCAGCACCAGCATCTGGTGGACGGCGAGCAGGCCCACGAGCGACAGCAAGCCGCCGAAGACGCCGTGGGCGAGGCCCTCGAGCAGGAAGGGCGCGACGATGTAGCTGGGGGTGGCGCCCACCAGCTTCTGCACCTCGAGCTCGTCTCGGCGGCTGTATACGACGAGGTAGACGGTGTTGGTGACCAAGAAGAGGGCAGCGAGCAGCACCAGCATGCCCATGACGGCGCCCAGCAGCTTGAGCAGGCTGAGGAAGGCGTTGAAGCGCTCGATCCACTCTTGGCCGTAGTCCACTTCGCTGAAGTCGGGCCCCTCGAGGGTGCGGGCCCAGGCGGCCACCTGGTCGGTGCTGTCCGAGCCCGGCGACAGCGTGATCTCGAGCGAGGCGGGCAGCGTGCCGTCGCCCAGCTCGTCGAGGATCGGGTCGAGGCCGTCGACCCGCTCGGTCAGCCACGCGCGGGCGTCTTCTTCGGAGACGTAGCGGACCTGCGCGACGGAGGGGTCTTCGGCCACCCGGTCGCGCAGCGACAGCCGGCGCTCTGGCGAGACCTCGGGCAGGAAGTAGGCGCTGACGTGGACATCACGCCCCCAGGTGTCCACGATGGTGTTGAGGTTGTACTGAACCGTGAGGTAGACGCCCATCAGCAGCAGCGCAGCCGCGATGACGCCGGTGCTGACCGCGTTCAGGTAGAAGTTCTCGAACAGGGACCGGGCGGCCCGTCGCAGGATGTGGACCATCAGAGCTGCCCCTCCACCAGCCGACCCGCCCGGAACCGAATGGTCCGGTACGGAAACCGCTGCATCAGGCCGACGTCGTGGGTGGCCACCATGACCGTGGTGCCCCGGAGGTTGATGGCCTGCAGGATCTCCATGACCTCGATGGCCATGGCGCCGTCGAGGTTGCCCGTGGGCTCGTCGGCCAGCAAGATGGCCGGATCGTTGACGATGGCCCGGGCCACGGCGACGCGCTGCTGCTCACCGCCCGACAGCGTGGGCGGGTACTCGCCGCCGCGGCCGCGGAGGCCGACGATGCCGAGCACCGCGTCCACCCTGCGTTGGATCACGTTGCGGGGCGAGCCGATGACCTCAAGCGCCAGCGCGACGTTCTCGAAGACCGTTCGGCGCGGGATGAGCTTGAAGTCCTGAAAGACGATGCCCATGTTGCGGCGGAGCTTGTAGAGGTCGCGCCGCTTGAGCTGGGCCACGTCGATGCCGGCCACGAGGAGCTTGCCAGAGGACGGCCGAACGGCGCCGTAGAGGAGCTTGAGCATGGTGGTCTTGCCGGCCCCAGAGGGCCCCGTGACGTAGACGAACTCGCCCTTGCCCACGTGCATGGAGAGGTCTTGCAGCGCGCGGATCTCGCCGTACTGCTTTCCGACGTTGTAGAGGCGGATCACGGCTCAGGCTCCAGCAGCGGCGAGGGGGAGGGTCGCGTCGTCGGCGTCGGTGAGATCGACGACCTCTGCGGGCACCGGAGGCGCCCCCAGGAAGCGCTCGCCGACCGTCACGAAGCGCTCGAGGTGGTCGGTCACCAGATAGCGCGAGCGGCCCTCGTGGGTCGGGTCACGGGACAGGCCGGTCTGCGCCAGCCGCTCGACGACGGCCGCGGCGGTCGCGCTCGCCGAGTCCACCAGCTCTACCCCCGGGAGCGCCTGCTGGATGACGCCCGCGAGCAAGGGGTAGTGGGTGCAGCCGAGGATGAGGGTGTCGGGGGCGCGGTCGGCCGCGCGAAGCGGGGCCAGGTAGCGGTCGGCCACGAGGGCAGCGACGTCGCCGTCGGTCCACCCCTCTTCGGCCAGCGCCACGAAGAGCGGGCAGGCCTGCTCATGCACCACGAGGTCGGCGCGGAGCGCGAGCAGCGCCTGCCGGTAGGCGCCGCTGCGGATGGTCCCTTCGGTGGCGATGACCCCGACGCTGCCCAAGCTGCGGGCAGCGGCGGCGGCGGCGCCCGGCTGGATGACGCCGATCACCGGCACCCCTTGAGAGGCCAGCGCGGCCTGAAGGTCGGGCAGCGCCCAGGTGGTCGCGGTGTTGCACGCCACGACCAGGGCCTTCACGCCCCGACGCACCAGATGACCGCCCACCCGGAGGGCGTAGCGACGCACGGTCTCGGCGGAGCGCGCCCCGTAGGGCACCCGCGCGGTGTCCCCTAGGTAGAGGAGGTCTTCGTGCGGGAGCGCGCGCCGCAGCGCTCGGGTGACCGTGAGGCCGCCGACGCCGGAGTCGAAGACACCGATGGGGAGGTCCGTTCTGGACACGTGCGCTCCGAGGGCCGGCGTCCGAGGGCGGGTGAGGCGGCGCAGCGGGCGCAGCCGTGGCTCCCGCGCCGGATGGCGAGGATAACACAGCGCCCGCCCTCGCCGCTGCCCGCCGGCGGGAGCGTCAGGATAGCCGAGGGCTGGAGGTGCGCGGTGCGGATCGCGATCTATGGCGGCAGCTTCAACCCCCCCCACGTCGCCCACGCGATGGTGGCGGCGTGGGTGCGCTGGACCGGAGCGGCCGACGCGGTGTGGCTGGTGCCGGTCTACCGCCACGCCTTCGAGGGTAGCCAAGACAAGGTGCTGGCCCCCTACGAGCGCCGATGCGCCTGGTGCGCGGCGCTCTGCGACGAGCTCGGGCCAGGCTTCGAGGTCTCGCGGGTCGAGTCGGAGCTACCGGTGCCGTCCTACTCGGTGGACACGCTCACGGCGCTGGCCCAGCGCCACCCCGAGCATCGCTTTCGGCTGGTCGTGGGCGCCGACGTCCTCCCGCAGACCGACCAGTGGAAGGACTGGCCCCGCATCGAGCGGTCGTTCCGGCCCATCGTGGCGGGGCGCGCCGGCTATGCCACGCCGGGGCGCGCGACGGTCGACTTCCCCGACGTCAGCAGCACCGATCTGCGGTCCCGCATCGCGGCTGGCGAGCCCTTCGACCACCTCGTGCCTGCGGGCGTCGCGCGGCTGCTGCGGGGCGTAGACGCGGGCATGTGGCGGGATGCGCCGTGTGCGGAGCGCCCCGGAACGCTCACCGAGCCGAGGTGAGGGGGCTGTCGGCGTAGTACAGCACGACGCTGTCGACCGACGCGTCGTCGGCGTCGAGGCCGCCCACCACCAGGGTGCCGTGCAGCGGGTCGGTCGCGGCCATGGGCCACGCGGCCGGCACCTCGGCGCAGTCGTCGACGAGGGTGAAGGTGCCCGGGCCGGGGTCGTAGATCTCGCCGCAGGGGACTGCGCTGTCGCCGGTCCAGAACAGCCCGCGGTTGGCGCTCACGCCGCCGTAGATGAGCACCCGCCCGTCGGGCAGCGGCACCGCCTCGTGCATCGCCCGCGGCAGGCGCAGGGGGTTGGCCGCAGGCGCCCAGGTGTCGCCGTCGTAGATCCAGGCGCCGTTGGTGGCGTCGAGCGTGGCGTTGGTGGGCAGGTCACCGACCTCTGACGTCACCAGCCCCCCGGTGAGCAGCACCGTGCCGTCGGGGAGCGGGGTCATGGCGTGGTGGAAGACCGGGCTGAGGAGCTGGTCGCCGCCGCCGTCGAGCGGGGTCACCTCGCCGTCTGTGCCCACGAGGTCGCAGCCGCTGTTGATCTGGAAGAGGTTGTCGCCCGTGAGGTCGGCGCCGCCACAGACCAGCACGCCCCGCGGGCCGCCGTCGATGTCGATTCGGGCGCCGGCCGCCATCGTGTACGCGCTCAGCGCCGAGTTGAGGCGCAGGCTCTCGGTCTCACGGTCGGCGGCTCGGTAGAAGGACCCGACCTGGCCGAACAGGTAGCTGCGCTGGTCGCTGCTCTGTGGGAACCCTCCGATGATGACGACGTTCCCGTCTGGGCCTTCGATGGCGTCGTGGAGGAAGGTCGCGCGGCGGGTCTGGGCGTCGGCGTCGAGGGTGATGGGACGGTCGTCGGCGGGGTCCCACAGAAAGACCTGGTCGGAGACCACGTCGGTGCCGCCGAAGTCGGCGCCCCCGCCCACCACGAGGATGCGGCCTTGGTCGACGTGCGCGCCGGTGAGCAGCGTGGCCGTGTGGCCGTAGCGGCCGGTCACGCCGCCCTCGGAGTCGATGGCGGGCATGGAGCCCACCGCGACGAAGCGATCGGTGGCGGTGTCACTTGTGGTGTCGAGCGCCCAGACGGTGTCCAGGCCGGACCGGTTGCCGTCGATGCCCAGCGTGCCCCCGCCGAAGAGCAGGAAGCGGCCGGCGCCGTCCCAGGTCAGCGCGCCACCGGTGATGGGCTCGGGCAGAGCGGGGAGGTCTCCGACCGCGTCGGGTGCCGCCACCAGGAGCTGCACGATGCGCTCGTCTCCATCGGCGATGTCGAGCTGCGGGGTCTGGCCCCAGGCGGCGATTCGGGCGTTGTCGTCGAAGGCCTCGAGGGTGATCACGCTCGACACAAACAGATCGAGCTGGTCGGCGGAGAAGCCTCGGTCGATCGCCGACAGGTCGAGCACCGTCGCCTCGCCGCCGTCGGGTTGCACGGTCAGGGTGACGGTCGCGACGTCGGAGAGGAGTTGCTGCTGGTTGGTGGGCAGGATGGGCAGCAATTCCAGCTGGTAGGCCACGCCGGGCGTGACCGAGCCAGAGTCGGAGGTGTCGCCGGTGCACCCAAGGGCGCCCGCGCAGAGCGCCAGGATGCGAGAAGAGCCGTGCATGGCCGGAAGGTACGGAGGCCCTGACCCGCTGTCAAGGTCGCGCGTGGCTGGTTGACCGACCGGGACCGGCGGGGCACGCTGGGGCCATGCCTGTGTTCAGCACCGCGCTCTCAACCCGTCCGGATCTGGCGCACGCCTTCTCGTTCGCTCGAGCGCGTCGCGAGACCCATTGGGCAGAGGTGGCTGGGCTGGCGGGGGCGCCCGGGGCCGGGGTCGCGTGGGCGACGCAGGTGCACGGCGCCACGGCGCTGTGGGTGCGCGAGGCGGGCCCTGCGGGCAAAGCCGACGCCCTGATCACCGACCAGCCCGGGCTGCTGGTGTCTGTGGTCACCGC
>JBDQIL010000160.1:0-7476 GCA_040264415.1 Myxococcota bacterium | reverse complement strand
GCCTCGACCCGCTCTTCGTGGCCCTCCGGTTCAGCGCTCCCTGAGCAGCTCAGGGGGCCATGGTGCCCTCGTCGCTCCGGGGATCGACCAGCACGAGGTGGGGTCCCAGGGCGCCCACCTTGTAGAGGGTGTGGGCGAGCATCTGCGGCGCCTCATGCAGGCGCAGGGGGCCCCACAGGCCCGCCAGCGCGCGGACGGCGTTGACGGCCTCTGCGACGGCGACGCCCTCGTCGAGATCGAGCTCGCCCAGCTCGAGATCGGGCCCGTCTCCTGCCCGGGCAGCGGCCTCGACCGCCGATCGCCACGCCGACGCCCCGGCGGCGGTCACGGTGCCGCCGAGGCAGAGCCGGCCGCGGTCCCACGCGATCGTGGGCGGATCGGTCACGGGCGCCGCCCGACGACCGCGAGGTGGCGGCTCGACGCCATCGAGACCGACCACCCGGCCAGACCGGCCCGGTCGAGCTGCGCGGTCACCTCGGCGGGCGTGAACGCGGCGCGGAGCGAGTGCAGGAAGTCGGCCTGCAGGATCGGGTGGGCGTCGGCGGCGACCGCCCGCACCAGGGCGCGGGCGTCCGCGTCGGTCGCGGGGCGGGCGAGGTCGAGGACCACCGCGACGCCGCCGGGTCGCAAGAGGCGCTTGCAGGACTGCCACAGCACGTCTGGGTCGGGCAGGTGGTGGAGCAGGCTGCTGGTGATCACGCGGTCGTAGGCGCCGGGCGTGAGGCCGCCGGGGTGCGCCAGCACGTCGGGCAGGCGCCCGTGCACCGCCCGCACGCGACCGGCCAGTCCGGCGGCGGCCACCGCGTCGCGCGTCATGGCGATCATCGCCGTCGCGCCGTCGAGGGCGTCGATCTGCCACGCGGGAAGGGACCGGGCGACGCGGACGGTGAGGCCGCCAGGCCCGCACCCGAGGTCGGCCACCCGGGCCGACCCAGGGCCAGCGTGCCGCTCGACCAGGTCGACGAAGAGGCGCTCTGCGTCTTCGAAGTCGGCGGAGGCGTAGGCCCGCGCCTGCTCCGGATCCTCCATCAACTCGGGCTCCAACACTCGCTTCATGTTCGCTCCGACGGCTCAGGGGTCGCGCTTGGGGGTCAAGTGGGGCGGCCCTGCGTCCGTATCCGAAGACAGGTACCCGAACCGAACGACCCTTGGAGCCTTCATGTCGATGCGAATCAGCGCCGCCGCCACCGCCGTACCGTTGGCGGCACAACTCTCGCGGACCCCATCGGTGTCCCGCGTGGAGAGCGACGGACAGGAGCAGCCGCGGCAGATCTCCACCTCACCGATGGTCAAGAAGCCCACGGAGATCGATCAGGTCTTTCGCCTGGCCAACAGCCTGCGGGAAGCGCTCCGTGGCACCGACGAGTCGAGTCTCGGCGAGCGGGTCAAGGGCAACGGCGGCACGCTCGAGGTCGGGATCTCTGAGGCGCTGTCCGAGGAGCGTCTCAACAACGGCAAGAGCTCCTTCAAGAGCCCGGCGGCCAAGGAGGCGATGGCCGAGCTCGAGGAGGTGATCGCCGCGAGCATGGGCGGGGACGGCGGGGCGCCCTCGTCGATGGCCGCCATGGTGGAGTCGCTCGAGGCGCGCATGATCGAGAAGCATGGCTCGACGGGCCACCTGCTCGACATGGTGATCTGAGGGGTCAGCCGGGGACCAGCACGCTCGCCAGCGCGGCGGCGCGGACCACCCCGCGCGCCGACATCCACGCCGCCGCCTGCGTTCGGGCGGCGGCGTCGCCGTCTGGACCCTCGACCATCCCGAGGCGCTGGCGGGCGGCCTCGCGGCAGAGGTCGAGGCCGGCGCGGTCGAAGGCCGCGATGGCGGTTCGCAGCCGCTCGGCGGCGTCGGGGCGCCGCTCGACCAGCGCGAGCCCGGCCCGGAGCCCGGCGGCCAGGGCTCGGCCCCACGGGAGATCCTCGGCGGCGAGCTGGATGGCGTCCTGCTCGACCTGGGCGGCGATGCTCCGTGGGTCGAGGTCCGCCCGAGACAGCGCCGCCGGGCCCTGTCGCAGCGCGGCCACGCCGGCGCGGCCGCGCAGCCACGTGCCCTCCATGCGGAGGTACTGCAGGCGGAGGATCAGGGCCCGCTTCATGCGCGGCCACGCCTCTCGCACCCGCAGCCACGCCCGCACCCCGTCGCCCGCGTACAGGTCGATGTGCACCTGCGCCACGACGTTCATGAAGTGCTGGGTGGTGAAGCCCTGGTCGTGTACCCACAGGGCCATGGCGTCGTCGGCGCGCTGGCGAGCCACCTCGGGGCGGTCCTGCGCCAGCCAAGCGAGCCCGACCGCGCCCGACCCGAGCGTGGCGGCGGTGAGCAGGTCGCCCCGCTCCCGGGCCGCATCGAGGAGCACGGGGAGCCGCGTCTGGAGCGCGTCGAGCTCGCCCCGGTAGACCCGCGACCACATGCCGAACACCTGGGCGTTCAGGGCCTCCCAGGTCCACCCCTGGCCGGAGGCGGCGAGGGAGATCTCAGCGCGGTCGGCGGCGTCGACGGCGTCGCCGAAGCGCGCGGAGAAGAACGCGGCGGCGCTCTCGCAGATGTCGACGATGGCGTGGGTGATGGGGTCGTCGACCTGGGGGAGCATGCCGCGCGCGGTGGTCAGCACGGTGGCGCTGCGCCGACGGTTGCCCTCGCCGCCTTCGTTTGCGGCGAAGGCCGCCTCGGTGGCGAGGGCGCGGGCGACCCGGTCGGGCTCGCCTGCGGCGAGCGACAGCAGCGTGAATCGGCACTGGAACACCGCAGACTGCATGGAGTCCACCCAGCACAGCCCCATGGCTGCGGCCCAGCATGCGTCGATGCGGCGCAGCGTCTCTGGAGGGAGCGTGTCACCGGCGCGAAGCTTGAAGCGCAAGCCGCGCACCCGGAGGCGCAGGCGGTCCCACACCAGGCGCCGCAGCGCGGCCTGGGGGGTCGCCGGGAGCGACAGCCCCACGGGGCGGAGGACGCCGTCGAGCGCGGCCTGCCCATCAGAGATGCGGCCCGCGCGCAGGTGTTGCTCGGCGGCTTGCCGTTGAAGGGGCGCCAGCCGGGGGTGGTGCGGGTCGGTCGCGGCGAGCCGCGCGGCTGCCTCGGCCCACGCGCGCCCCGCCTCGGCGCTCCGGCCCGCCCGCGCCTGCGCCTCGGCCTGCTGGTCGAGCAGCGCCCAGCGCCCGCTGTGCTCGGCCGACAGCTGAGCCAGCGCCCGGCCGTAGAGGGTCGCGGCGAGGTCGAAGGCGAGCGCCTGGCGGGCGTGGTGCGCCGCGCGCAGGGCGCGATCGGCTGCCGCAGGGTCGGGGTGGCCGGGGGCACCGGCGTCGGCCCCCACGGTCACCCGCGCGCGCTGCAGACGCAGCTGGAGCGCCTCGGGGTCAGCGATGCCGGCCCGGACGGCCGCGCGCACCTCGGGGCGGTAGGCGTCGAGCCGGCCATCCGCGGTGCGGCGCAGCAGGCGCTGGGCCAAGAGGGCCGGGGCGGCCGCCGCGGCGTCGTCGACCAACGCGGCCACGGCGGCGATCTGTGGGTCGATCGCGTCGTCGGCCATCGCCACCACGTCGAGCAGACGTCGGGCTGGCCCCGGACAGCGCGCAGCCTGCGCCCGGAGGGCCGCCTCGACCGATGGGGCGTCGCCGTCGGGCTGGTGGCCCTCGTACAGGGCCAGCGCCGCGGCGAGGGTGGGCACGCGCGCCCCGGGGATTGGATCTCGGTGCCCGGAGGCGGACGTGAGGAGCGTCTCCGCCTCAGCGGCCGTCAGCCGATCGAGGGGGAGCCGGTGCGCCACCCCATCTTCGACGCCCGGCGCGCCGGGCAGGAGCGCCTGAACCGACGCCGCGCCCTCGTCGGGGGTCGGCCACGACACCGCGAGCAGAAGCGGCGGCGCGTCGGGGCTCCGCAGCAGGGCCTGGAGGGCGTGGCTGCCGTCGCGGTCTCCCCACTGCAGGTCGTCGATCCAGAGCAACAAGGGGCGCCCACCCGCGACCCGTCGGAGCAGCTCGCGCAGGGCCTCGAGGGCGCGGCCGCGGGCGGCCGCCGGATCTGCGGCGTCGCCGGTCTGCGGCCGTGGCCATGGCAGGTCGGGGACCCGTCGGAGGACGGGAAAGAGGCGGGTGAGGTCGGGGGACAGGCCGCCGACGAGGGCCCGCCGTCGCCGCGCGGGCTCCTCGAGCAGCAGCCGGCTGAGTCCGTCGACGACGCCGTCGAGCCCCTGAAAGGGCAGGTCTTCGCGCGGGTCGCAGCGCCCCACCAGCGCCACCGCGCCGGTGGCGGCCGCCTCATCGAGGAAGGTCTCCATCAGAGCGCTCTTGCCGATGCCCGCGGGGCCGTGGACGTGGACCAGGCGGGGGCGTCCGGCGGCGACCGCGTTGAGGTGCGTGGTCAGCGCGGCCCGCTCCGCGACCCGGCCGACGAAGACCGGGCCCGACCGCGTGGCCCGGGGCTGGCGGGGGCTGCGCAGCCCGCCGGTCGAGACCCCCAGGGCCGCCAACAGCGCGAGGGCGTCGGGCCGTCGCGTGGGGTCGGGGTCGAGCAGGCGCCGCACCAGCCGGTCGAGATCGGCCGGGGTGTCGGGGACCCGCTCTCCGGGCCACCGCAGGTCGGCCGCCTCCTTCGCAGCCAACACCTCCATCAGGCCCGTACCCGGAAAGGGCCGCTCACCGGTGAGGGCCTCGTAGAGCATGACCCCCACCGCGTACCAGTCGGCCGCGGGGCCCAGCTCGCCGGCCCAGCCCTGCTCGGGGGCCATGTAGGCGACGGTGCCCACCACCTGGCGGCGCGTGCTGTCCTCGGGCTCGATGGCGGAGGCCCGGATCGGGGTGGCCAGGCCGAAGTCGAGCAGCACCACGCGCCCTTCGGGTGAGATCAGCACGTTCGACGGCTTGATGTCGCGATGAAGCCGCCCGGCCGCGTGCAGCGCATCGATCCCCTCGATGAGCTGCCTCGTGAGCGCACGGAGGGCGTCGATCTCGTCTGGTGCGAGCGGCTGATCGATGGCGGGTCCGCCAGACCGCCGGGTGAGCGGCCCCCGCACGTGCTCCACGAAGCCCACGCCCTCGACCAGCTCCATGGTGAACCAGGCCACGCCGTCGGCGGCGTGGAGATCGTAGAGGCGCACCAGGTTCGGGTGGGAGAGGCCGGCGAGGCTGCGAAACTCGCGCTTGAGCCTGAAGATCTCCTCGCCCTCAGGCCACTGCAGCGTCTTGAGGGCGGCGCGCTGCCCCGTGGCGCGGTCGCGCACGGCGAAGACCACCCCCATGCCTCCGGCCCCGAGCCTGCGGACGGGCTCGTAGCGGGAGCTGGCGGGGAACCCGGGGAGGGCGGCCGAGATCTGGCCTCCGGGGTGCGAGAGGGCGCGACGTCGCCCGGAGAACCTGTGCTCCCCGCGTCACTCGCGGGCAATGTAGGGCCCGATCCGGGGCGTGTCACGCCGGAGCCGGCGCGGGCCTCAGGATCGAGCGCCGCGCGGACGTCTTCGCGCTGTGCGGGCTGCGCGCTATACTTTGACCTGCGCCCGTCTCGTTGGACCTCGCATGCACTCGCCCCCTCCACCCACTGGCCCCGGCCGCTCCCAGGGTGGCGCCTTTGACGGCTTTCTGCCGCGGATCGCGGCCCAGGTGGTGGCCATGGCGGCGGTGGCGCTGGGGACCCTCTGGCTGGTCGAGCAGCGCGGCGAACAGAGCGACGCACGGATCGACGCGCTGCAAGAGGAGATCGAGCTGTTGCGCCACGAGCGCGACCGGATGCAGCGCCTGAACACCGAGCTGGCTCGGGAGGTGCACGACGCCGGCGTCTCCTCCGAGATCGCCCGATGGCAGCTGCGCTGGACCGAGGAGCGCCTGCGCCGCACCGAGGCTGAGCTGGCCACGAGCCAGGGGCGGACCGCCGCGGCTCGCGCCGCCTTGGCCCGGCGCGCCCCCGACGCGCCGCCCGAGGCGGGGCCGCCGCTCGACCTGCCGATTCGACGCACGAGCAGCCCTGACGCTGCGCCGCGGCCTGCCGCCGCCATCGTCCCCCTCGACGCCGAGGCGGCCGACGTGCTCGAGGCGCGGGTGCAGCGGCTCGCCGACGGCGATGGGTTGGCGGTCGGCGACGGCGCCGAGGCCGCGCGCCCCGCGCCCGCCCCCGAGGGGTCCCGCGGCTCGGGCATCGACCCGTCCCGGTTCGACCCCCTGATCCCGCGTCTGCGGCCCGCTGGCAGCCAGCGCGAGCGCGACCAGGCCTTCCTCGCTTGGAAGGAGGTGGTGGGCGACGCCGTGACCGGCGAATGTCAGGACAAGCTGGGGGAGAGCGCCGCCCGGCGCTGCGCCAACGACGTCGAGCGGGATCTGTTCCCCTACGCCGAGGTGGCCGTGCGCTGCCTGCTCACCGACAACGCAGCGCCCGACTACGTGGCTGCCGACCTGAGCGACCTCGACCGGCTGCCCACGCACTCCAAGCCGCTGCGGCGCGGCGCGGTGATCTTGTGCGACGGCGCGCTCACGAACCTGTAGCCGTCTCAGCCAAGGCTCGATCGTAGACGCGGTAGCGCCGGTACACCTGCATGCCGACGCCCTCGACCACGCCACGCATCGGCCCGTTGCGCTCGTCGATGATGGAGCCGTCGATGCGGCGAAAGCCACCTCGCTGTGCGCCTCGCACCACCTCGGCGATGAGGCGGGCGTGCAGGCCCGTCCCGCGCAGATCGGGCACCACGCCGATGAGCTTGAAGGCGGCGGTCTCGATGCGCGGCCAGGCGCGCAGGATGCGCGCGAGACCCGTGGGCCAGAGCCGCCCGTCGCTGGCGGCGAAGGCCTCGTTGAGCTCGGGCAGGCACACGGCGAAGGCGACCGCCCGGGACCCGATCCAGCCCACCTGGATGAGCTCGGGGTGTCCGAGCAACAGCAGGGCGCGGCAGAGGCCCAGGAACTGCGCCCGGGGCATCGGGTGGACGTCCGGGACCGTGGCGTAGGCCTCGTTGAGCACGCCATGAGCCGCGATCAGGTCGCGGTCGAGGCGCCGGCGGCGCGCGCGCTCGAAGCGCAGGCCGGGCAGCGCGCAGCGGGCCGCTTGCTCGGCGAGCCGGGGTGGCAGCGCCCGGGGAGACCCATCTCCCGTGACCAGCGCGGTCTCGTAGGCGAGGTGCTCGTGGTGGGCGGTCATCCCGGCGGCCTCGAGCCAGCCGGCGGTGGCTGGGGGGTGGTGGCCCTGCAGCATGGGCGGACGGCGGTCGAAGCCCTCGACCGTCACGCCGACGAACTCGAAACGCGAGAGCCCACGGGGGCCGCGGAGGCGCCGCGCCCGCCAGGCCCGGGCCGCGTCGGTGGCGGCCGACAGCGCGACCGCCGCGGCCGCTCCGTCGGCCGCCTCGACGTGTCCGAGCCAGGCGATGCCGTCGTCGGCGAACCGGTCGCCGCGCTGCGCCGACGCGGTGGCCACCAGCCGGCCCCGTCGCTCCACGCCGAACAGCCGGAACCGGTCTGGCTGGGCGAGCGCCGCCCGCAGCCCCTGGGCCTGCCACAGCT
>JBDQIL010000159.1:0-7482 GCA_040264415.1 Myxococcota bacterium | reverse complement strand
GTCGAGGCCGACCACGGCGGCGGCGCGGACCCCGGGCGCCGACACCCTCGCGCCCTCGACGCCGACCGGCGCCACCCGGGGGCCGGCGGCCCGGAGGAGCCCGACGCGGCGGCCCCCCACGCACCGGCGGCCGCCGCGACGGGCTCATCCAGGCCGCCGGCCACCGGGTGTCGCCGGTCGGCGTCGAGGCCGCGATCGAGTCGGCGCCCGGGGTCCGCGCCGCCGCCGTGGTCGGCCTCGACGACCCCGATCGCGGGCAGGTGATCGCCGCCGCCGTGCGGGTCGAGGCGTCGTTCGACGCGATCGCCCTCCGGCGGTGGTGCCGGGCCCGGCTGCCGGCCTACATGGTGCCGACCCGGTGGGTCGTGTGGCGGCCGCCCTGGCCCCGAACCTCCACCGGGAAGATCGACCGGCGCGCGGTCGCCCGCGCCCTCCACGAGACCGAGGAACCCCGTGCCTCCGACGACCCCCACGACCCCTGACCACATCACCGCCTGGCTGACGGCCGAGGCGGGCCTGTCGGGCGGGCCACCAGGCCCCGGCGACCCCCTCTTCAGCGACGGTCGCCTCGACTCGCTCCTCCTGATCGACCTCATCGGCTGGCTCGAGGCCCGCACCGGCGCCCGCATCGCGTGGCACGAGGTCACCCTCGACAACCTCGACACCATCGACCGCATCTGCGCCTTCGCCGCCCGGCTCGGGGCGCTCCCGCCCGCGCCCTGACCCTCGCGCGCGACGACCGCGGAGACTCGGCTACACTGTGCCCGATGCGCTGCGTCTTCCCCACCGCCGCTCTCCTGCTCGCCGCCTGCGCCGATCCGCCGCCGGCAGAGGCGCCTGCGTCCGACAGCCAGAGCGCGAGCGCCGTCGACCCCTCCGCCTACGAGCCCGACCTGCCCGACCAGGGCGCCGAAGACGGCCTCGACGTCGACCAGCTCAGCCTGGGCCTCGACGG
This sequence comes from Myxococcota bacterium, assembly GCA_040264415.1. GTDB lineage: Bacteria > Myxococcota_A > UBA796 > UBA796 > UBA2385 > M30B51. The sequence continues at coordinate 6,527 of JBDQIL010000159.1, read as the reverse complement.
CATCATCATCTACCTGCACCACCTCGACCCGCTGCCCTGGCACGAGATCTGGGACGACGAGTTCTGGGGCAACGCGTCCGACGACTGCCCAGAGCTGCAGCTCCACAACGGCATGCACTACTGGAACGACCGCTGCACGTCGGCTTCGGGGGCGGAGTACCGCGGCTGGAGCCTCAACCTGCGCGGCGGCGACTGGGACGAGGGCCCGGGCGTCTACATGCGCACCTTCGCGTGGCTCTCGGGGCACGCCGTCATCACGCTGCCCGACGGGGTGGTGCTCGAGAATTTCGGCGACGTGATGTACCAGCACGTAGACGAAGATCGCGGCGGGGCCACCATCGAGGCCTTCCAGGGCTTCGTCTACGGCGACTTCTCGTTCTCGGGGCCAGCCGGCGAGGGCGACTGGATGCAGGCGCCGGTCACCAACGAGACCTACTTCCGCTACGAGCTGCAGCCCGATGGCAGCCACGCGGCGCTCCTCGACGGCGCATTGGCCTGGTTCGACGGCCCCGTGGTGGCCGCTCGACTCGAAGACCTCAGGCTCACCGACAGCCCCGGCGCCTGCCCCCACGAGCCCACCGGCGACATCCTCCTGCGCGACACCGAGGGCGGCTGGACCACCGTGGCCTTCGGCGCCCCCAGTCCCGCCGACCCCGCCTGCGACGGCTGCGGTGACGCCACCCGCGGCGGCGAAGACCTGGGCGTGGTGTGCGCCGACTTCTCCCCCCTGCTGGCCTGGCCCGACGGCCGCCCGTGGGGGCGCTGATGCGAGGCTGGGTGGTCGCCATCGCGCTGACCGGCTGCGCCACCGATCCGGCGCCCACGCCGGCCGAAGAGTCGCGCGCAGTGCGCACCTTGTCGCGGGTCAGCCTCGACGTGCGCGGCGTGCGTCCGTCGCTCGCCGACCTCCGGGCGGTGCAGGCCGACCCCGCCGCCCTCGACCCCTTGGTCGAGCGCTACCTCGACGACCCGCGCTTCGGCGCCCGCTACGCCGCCCTCATGGCGGGGGTCTGGCGCACCCCAGTCACCGAGGCCGACCACGGCCAGGCGACCTACCCGGTGGCCGACATCTACGCGATGCTCGAGTCCATCGGCCAAGAGCCCCTGCGGGTGGTCGCCCAGGTCGCCCAAGACGACCTCCCGTGGACCGAGCTGGTGCTCGGCGACTGGACCGTCATCGACCACACCTTGGCCGAGCACTACCCCACCGACTACCCGGCGGGCGAGCAGGGCTGGCGCACCGTGCACTACACCGACGGCCGGCCCGCCGCGGGGGTGCTCGCCACCAACGGCATGTGGTGGCGCTACGACTCCACCCAGGCCAACGCCAACCGAGGGCGCGCCAACGCGGTCAGCCGAATCCTGCTGTGTCGCGACTTCCTCGAGCAGCAGATCGAAGGCGACCGTGACCTCGACCTGCTCGACGAGGAGGCGGTGAGCACCGCGCTGCGCACCGCAGACGCCTGCGTCACCTGCCACGCCAGCCTCGACCCCATGGCCAGCTTCTTCTGGGGCTTCTACAACCACTTCAACTTCAGCCCCGCCGAGCAGGCCAGCTACCACCCCGAGCGCGAGCTCGACTGGCAGGTCTTCAGCGGCGTGGCCCCCGGGTACCACGGCGTGCCCGGCGACACCCTCGACGACCTCGGGCGGTCCATCGCCGCCGACCCCCGCTTCGTCGAGTGCGCCGTCGAGCGCACCTGGGAGCAGCTGCTGAGCCGGCCCGCCGGTCTCAGCGACATCGACGACCTGAGCCGCCACCGCGAGGCCTTCCTCGACGGGGGGCTCACCGTGCGCGGCCTGATGGCCTCCATCCTCGCCGACCCCCGCTACCGCGACCTCGTCCCCGAGGTGGCCGACGCGGCGGGCGCCAAGCTCGTGACCGCCGACCTGCTGGTCACCCAGGTGGAGGGCCTCACCGGCTTCCGCTTCCTCACCGACGGCCGCGACGCCTTCGCCACCGACCTCTTCGGGCTGCGCACGATGGCGGGCGGAGACGGCCCCTCCTTCGATGGAGACGCCGTGGTGGCCACCACACCCACGCTGGCCCTGGTGGCCGAGCGGCTGGCCGAGGCGGCGGCGTGGCATCGGGTCTCGGCCGACCGCGCGAACCCCGACGACGCCACGCTGCTCACCGTCGATCCGGGCGCCCGCCCGGGCGACATCGACTTTGAGAACCAGCTCGACCGCCTGTTCCTGCAGGTGCTCGGCCGAACCATCCCCGACCCCACCGCGCCGCCCCCCGACCGCGACCGGGCCGAGCAGCTCTGGCGCGACGCCTTCGCGCTCACGGGCTCCGAGGCCGACGCGTGGGCCAGCGTGTTGGCCTGGATGCTGCGTCACCCCGACTTCCTGGTGTACTGACCGTGCCCGTCCTCCGCCCCACCCGACGTGACCTGCTGGCGGGCGCCCTCGCGGGCGCGGGCCTGGCCGCCGCGGGCGGGTGGCCCCGCCGTGCCCACGCCGCGGTGGGCCGATCCGACCTCCGCTTCGTCTTCGTCCGCATCTTCGGCGGCTGGGACACCACGCGGGTCTTCGCCACCGACCTCGGCAACCGCAACGTCGACTACGAAGAGCGCGTGCAGCTCGGGCAGGTGGGCGACCTCCCCTTCATCGATCACCCCGACCGGCCCGGCGTGCGAACGTTCTTCGAGCGCTGGGGTGACCGCACGGTGGTCTTCAACGGCCTGGTGGTGCCCAGCGTCAACCACCGAATCTGCGAGCGCCTCGCGCTCACCGGCGGCAACCAGGAGTCGGCGGCCGACTGGCCCACCCGCATCGCCCACGCCCAGGCCGACCGCTACGGGCTCCCCCACGTGGTCGCGGGCGGGCGCAGCATCCCCGGCCAGCTCGGCGGCAGCGTGGTGCGAATCGGTGACAACGGCCAGGTCGGGCAGATGCTCGACGGCAGCATCCTCGACCACAGCGACCTGCCGGCCCAGAGCCCCCCCGCAGACCTGCGCGCGCTGCTCGACCAGAGCGTCGCCGACGCCGCCGCCGACCGCGCGGCCCAGGTCACCGACGCCCGGCGCAAGTCCATCATCGCCGAGTACGGCCGGTCGCTCGAGCGCGCCGCCACCATGAAAGACCAGGTGGACGAGGTGCGGTGGCAGACCGATGGCACCTTCGCCAGCCAGATCGAGGTCTGCGCCGACCTGCTCGAGCTGGGCCTCAGCCGGTGTGTCACCCTGTCCTTCGAGCGCCTGACCTGGGACAGCCACGAAGACAACACCTCGAAGCAGCACGCCAACTTCAAAGACCTCTTCGACGGCCTGGCCCTGCTCATGGAGACCTTGGGCGCCACGCCCGGGGTGGTCGGCGACACGCTCGCCGACGAGACGGTCGTGGTGGTGGTCTCCGAGATGGGCCGCACGCCCCAGGAGAACTCCGCCAAGGGCAAGGACCACTGGGCCCACACCTCGTCGATGCTGGTCGGCCCGGGGCTCGACGGCGGACGCGCCATCGGCGGCTACGACGAGCTCTTCTACGGACAGCACGTCGATCCGGCCTCGGGGGAGCGAGCCAGCGGCGGCCGCGAGCTCTTGCCCGCCCTCTTCGGCGCCACGCTGCTCGAGCTCGGCGACGTGGGACCGGTCGAAGGCCTCCCCGAGTACACACCCATCACCGGAGCCCTGGCATGAGCCGCGCCCCCCTCGCGCTGCTGGCCCTCGCCCTGGCCTGTGGCGGCGACCCCGACGACAGCGCAGCCCCCGGCGACAGCGGCGCGACCGACTCCGCCGAGCCCGACTGGTCGTCGCTGTCGTGTGACGAGGCCCCGGTGGTCACCTGGAACAACTTCGGCGCCGGATTCATCGGTCACTACTGCCAGGGCTGCCACGCCAGCACGGCCGTCGACCGCTACGACGCTCCCGAGTCGGTCACCTTCGACACGGTGGACGCGGTGTGGACCTGGCGCGACCGGGTGCTCGACCGCTCCGCCGGCGACGCGCCGTCGATGCCGCCCGCCGGTGGCACCAACGCCAACGACCGGCAGAAGCTGCGGTGGTGGCTGGAGTGCGCCCCGGAGGGCACGTGAGGGTCGCGCTCCTGCTGCTCGTGGCCTGCGGAGGGGGCTCGCCCGCCGGCCCGTCGGGCGACGGCGCAGACGGCGCAGACGGCGCAGACGGCGGCACCGATGGTGGCGTCGACGACCCCAGCGCGCACACCTACACCGACGACCGGCCCGCGCCCGCCCTCTCGCTCGACGCGGCCGCCGCCGGCGCCCAGGCTGGCATCGACGCCCTCGCGGCCATCGATCCCGTCGTCCTGTACGAGGGCTACGAAGAGGCCATGCGTCAAGGCAGCCCCGACTGCCCCGGCACCTACCCAGCGGTCGGCCTCACCATGGGCTGGGCCAACGACTGCACCACCGGCATGGGGTGGAGCTACCGCGGCCGCAGCCAGCTCGCCTGGGTGGCCGACGTCTTCGTCGACGACCAGCGCATGAGCCGCTTCGGCGAGTTCATCACCAACGCCGAGATCACCCATCCGGGCGGCGCCGTCCTCGACATCGAGGGCTACGGCGAGCTGCGGGCGTGGGACGACGCGGGGGTGGCCCGCACCGACACCTGGCTGTTCGGGACCTTCTCGCAAGAGGGCGACTGGCTCGACGCCGACTGGCTCGACGCCGGCGCCAGCGTGTCGGTGGTGGTCGAGCGGGCAGACGGCCCCGACGGCCAGACCGCGTGGTTCGACGGCGGCCTGTCGCGCGACCCCACGCTGCCCGACGGCGTGGCGGGGCTCACCCTGCGCAGCCTCTCGCTCACCCGCGCCGGCGGCGCCTGTGTGGCCGCGGGCGAGGCGGTGGTCCTGGGGGGCGACGGCGCCCGCGTGACCGTGTCCCTCGCTGGAGAGGGGGCCACCTGCGCCGCCTGCGGCCCGGCCACCCTCGGCGGCGACAGCCTGGGGGAGCTGTGCCTCGACCTCGACGCGCTCCTGCCCGAGGATCCGTCATGAGGCCGCTCTCGCTGCTCCTGCTGGCCGGCTGCGGCGGAGATCCCGCCGCCGCTCCCGACACCACCGCGTCCGCCGGACCGTCCGCAGAAGACGCCGCCGCGCTGGTGCTCACCCGCGCCAGCCTCGACGCCCGCGGGGTGCGCCCCACCATCGACGAGCTCGCCGCCGTGCGGGCCGACCCAGAGAGCCTCGACGCCTCCATCGACGCCTTCCTCGACGACGAGCGGCTGCGCGACCGGGTGGTCTCGCTCTACGGTGAGGTCTACAACACCGTGGGCGACGAGACGCAGGTCGAGGCTTCCGAGGTGGGCCTGTCGAGCGACACCGACTGGGCGCGATCGGTCGGCGAGGAGCCCCTCCGCATCCTGGCCGAGGTCGCCGCCACCGACCAGCCCTGGACCACCATCGTCACCGCCGACTGGACCATGGTGGACGACCAGCTCGCCCAGGTCTGGCCGGTCACGGCGGAGCCGGGCGCCGGGTGGCGCCGGGCCGCCTACATCGACGGGCGCCCGCCCGCGGGGGTGTTGAGCACCAACGGCCTGTGGTGGGCCACCGAGACCAGCCGCAACAACGCCGACCGGGCCCGCGCCAACCAGGTGAGCCGGGTCTTGCTGTGCCGCGACTACCTCGACGCCGAGGTGGTCTTCGACCGCGAGGTCGACCTGAGCGACCCCGACGTGGTGCAAGACGCCATCTCCAACAACCCGGGCTGCACCAGCTGCCACAGCAGCCTCGATCCGCTCGCGGCCGCGCTCGGGGGCTTCTTCGTCCCCCGAAAGTCGGGCCTCGAAGAGTTCCTGTACTACCACCCCGAACGCGAAGACATCTGGCGCACCCTCACGGGCGCCGCACCCGCCTACACCGGCGCGCCTGTAGACACCGTGAGTGAGCTCGGCGCGGCGATCGCCGCCGATCCGCGCTTCGTCGATTGCGCGGTGGAGCAGGCCGCCACCCTGCTGCTGCGGCGCCCCCCCGACCTCGGCGACATCGACCGGCTGAACGGCTACCGCGAGGCCTTCCTGACGGGCGACCTGACCCTGCGGGCGCTCTGGCGCGCGGTGATGGCCTCGCCCGCCTACCGCTCCGCCCCCCCCGACGATCCCCGGGTGCTCGACCGCAAGCTCGTCAGCCCCGACCTGCTGGCCAGCCAGCTCGAAGACCTCACGGGCTTCCGCCTCACCGCCGACGGCGTCGACCTGCTGCGCAACGCCGACGTCGGGCTGCGGGCCCTGGCCGGCGGGGGCGACGGGCGCTTCGCCACCGGCGTCACCCAAGACACCACCGCGACCCTGTGGATGGTGCAGGAGCAGCTCGCGCAAGGCGCCGCGTGGCACGTCGTTCACGCGGCGCCAGAACGCCTGCCAGACCTCGACCCGGCCGCGCCCCCCGCCGACCTCGACGCCGACCTCGACCGCGTGCACACGCGCTTCTTGAGCCGCGCCCCCACCGCCGACGAGCGGGCCGCGCTCGCCTCACACTGGCAGGTGGTGGCCGACCGCGCCGACCCCGAGACCGCCTGGACCAGCGTGATCACCGTGCTGCTCTCCGACCCCGCGCTGCTGGTGTAC
>JBDQIL010000158.1:0-7492 GCA_040264415.1 Myxococcota bacterium | reverse complement strand
GACCGGGCGCGCCGCGCCCCCCTCCCCCGACACCCCGGACTGACATGCTGAAGCGCATCGCCCACCTGCCCTTCCGGGCGCTCGGGAAGGTCGCGCGCGCCGTCCAAGCGCGCGAAGCCGCCCAGCGGGCTGCCCACGAGGCCACGCGCCCCGCTCGGGAGGCCGAGGCCCGCACCCGAACCGAGAACATCCCTGGCTACGACGTTCCAGACGCCTTCGAGCCGGTCGACGTCGACCGGAAGGCGCGAGAGCTGGTGGCCGAGCTGAAGGCCGGCGCCACCCTCCGCTTCGTCGACGTGCGCGCCAAGCGCACCGTGACCATCCCCGGCGCCCAGCACCTCCCGCTGGCCACGCTGGGCATCGACCTCGCCGAGCTGCCCCCAGCGGGCCACCCCATCGTGGTCTACTGCGACGACGGCGCGGCCAGCCGCCGCGCGGTCCGGTTCCTGCGCTTCCGAGGTATCGAGGATGCCGTCCTGTTGGTCGGCGGACTCAGCGCCTGGCAGAGCGCCAAGGGGCCGGTCGAACCCGCCCGGGAGTCTTGATGTTGCGCCGCCACCCCCTGTTGCTGCTCCTCGCCGCCACCGCGCCGGTCGTGCTCGCCTGCAGCGGCACCGATCTCGGCCGCACCATCAACGAGGTGGTGCCCGCGGTGCGGGAGATCGACCAGGAGTACGCCACCGAGAAGGTGCAGTGCGACACGCCCATCCAGACCGCCCCCCTCAAGGGCTGCGCGATCCGCGAGATCTCCTGCGGCGACGTGGTCGAGGGCAACAACATGTTCGGCGAGAAGCACTTCGGAGACGAGTTCTACGTCTCGAAGTTCTGTGGGGTGCAGAAGAACCACTACGACGACGCCACCGAGGCCATCTACCTCTTGAGCGTGCCCAGCAATGTGCAGGCAGACGTGGTGCTCACCAGCGACTGCGCCGACCTCGACATCGCCTCGATCTCGGTGCCCCCCGACGCCACCAACCGCTGCCCCACCATCAGTCACTCGGTGCAGGTGTGCGAGATGGACCAAGGCCGCAATGGCGGCTCGGTGCGCATCACCACCGTAGACCGCGCCGAGACCCACTTCGTGGTGGTAGACGGCAAAGACGGCCAGACCGGGAACTTCCGCCTGCGGGTCGACTGCCGCAACTACCGGTAGCCGCGGCCCTTGGCGGACACCCCCCCCTCGCCGCGCCGCCGCTGGCTGGCCCACGGGCTGCAGGTGGTGGCGTCTGTCGTGGTGATCGGTCTGCTGGTGGCGGACACCGACCCCGGCGCGCTGCGCGACGTGCTCGCTCGGGCACAGCCGGGCTGGCTGGCCCTCGCGCTCGGCGTGAAGGCGCTGGCCTTGGTGCTCCACGAGGTGCGCCTGTGGATGGCCTTCAACCCGCCGCGACCGCCCGCCCGGCGAACGGTCGCCATCGGCCTCGCGGCCGGCCTGCTCAACACGGCGCTGCCGATGCGGGCCGGTGACCTGGCGGCGATCGCCATGCTCCGGCGAGAGTGCCGGGTGAGCGTGGGGGCCGCGTCGGCCGCGATCGGCGTGTCGAGCTTCCTCGAGGCCGCCGTCTTTGGCGTCACCTTGGGCGGCGTGCTGCTCATGGGCGCCAGCCGGTGGGAGCAGGTGCTGGGCGCGGCCGCGCACCGAGACGCCGTGCAGTGGGTCACCGCCATCACCTTGAGCGGCGTGCTGGTGGCGACCGCCGCCGTGGTGGTGGGCCGGCGGCTCTCGGGCGGCCCCGAGCCCGAAGCCGAGTCTCTCCACCCGCTCGCCGTCTTGCGCGACGCCCTCCGTCAGACCAACGGCAGCCTGGGATCTCCGGGCCGCCTGACCGGGCACGTCGCCCTCGCCGCAGTCGATGTCGCGATGACGGTCGGCGCCTTCGCCCTGCTGCTTCCGGCGGTGGGCCTCACCGTGCCCGTGCCGCTGCTGGCCGCGGCCGGCGTGCTCGCCATCTCGGCGGTGGCGAGCGTGGTCCTGCCTCCCACCTACGCGGCAGGGCCAGCCGCCGCGAGCGTCGCGGTGCTGGCCCTGTTTGGCGTCGATCAGGCGGGCGCGTTGGCCTACGCCGCCGGATACTGGCTGGTGTCCCAGGTGCCCGCGGCCGCGCTCGGCCTGCCCTGCCTCCTGGGACGTCGCTTGGATTGATCTCGATCAAGCAGGCTGGGGGAACAGCCCCCTCTCCCCACCGGGACTGGCCCCCACAGCTGCAAGATCAAGTGGGCGCGCGCGTGCGACGGGGCCCGACGCGCCCGAGATGGGTCAGTTGGCCGGGATCGCCGCCACCGTGCCGTCGGGCAGCTGGGCGATGAGCCAGACCGCGCCCCCCGCGTCGTTGACCGCGTAGAGGTTGACGAACAAGCCCCCCGGCAGCTCCGGCAGGTTGAAGGTCACGTCGGGGCTGGCGTCGTTGTCCACGTCGATGCCCACGTTGTAGGCGCCGGCCGGCAGCTCCGTGGTGATGTCGGACGCGAAGTCGAAGTCGGGGATCAGGGGCTGCGGGTTGCTGGGGTCGGTGATGTTCCAGATGTCCACCTGGCCCACGGCGGCGGCGGCGTGCACCACCTGAACCCGGAAGTTGCCGTCGGTGATGTCCTCGTCGTCATCCACCAGCGCCTTGAGCTGCAAGTTGCCGTCGGCGAGCGAGCCGATGGCGGCCGCGGTGTAGGACACCTTGCCCTCAAGGGGCAGGTCGGTGACCTCGAGGGCGGCGTTGTCCGGACCGTCGCCCTGCAGGCTCACCTGGAAGTCGTAGGAGCCCTCGGGCACTTCGAGGTACTCGGTGCCGCCCAGGAACTCGAGGCCGGGGACCGTGGGGTCGGCGCCTCCGTTGACGTGCACGTCTACGGCCGGCACGTCGGGGCCGAGGTGGATGACGCGGATCGCAGCGTTCTCGGCGGCCGTACCGTCGGTGCCATCGGCGCCGTCGGTGCCATCAGCGCCGTCCGCGCCATCGGCGCCGTCCGCGCCATCGGCTCCATCGGCTCCATCGGCGCCGTCGGCGCCGTCGGTGCCGTCCGTGGCGCCAGAGTCGTCGTCCTTGCCGCTACAAGCGGCGAGGGTCAGGGCGGTTGCGAGGGTGGCAAGGGTCAGAAGTCGGGTGGTCATGGGGATCTCCTCTGAGGGGGTGGGATGCGGACTCCGGCTCCCGCCGGGCACCAACTATGTACCTTACCTGTTCAGAGTGTCAACAAACCCTGTGCTTTTTTCTCCCAAACCCTGTGCGCACCGCACCCCCCAAGCCACCCAAACCTCCGATTTGTCCTGTCGCAACCTGCTTAAACGCAAGAACACCCGCGCCAAAAATGGCATGAGCGTTCCGATCCGACCGCCAGGTGCGATCGCCCGACAGGCAGGGGATCAGGCCTCGGCAGACCGGATCTTGTTGAGGGCCGAGCCCGCCTTGAACCAGTCGAACTGGTCGAGCGACAGCGTGTTCTTCGTCTCGATGACGTCGGTGCTGCCGTCGGCGTGGTGCAGCGTCACCGTGGGCGAGCCGCCGTCGGAGATGGCGCCGATGTTCGAGACGGTCACCATGTCGTCGCCCTTGACCTTGTCGTAGTCGGCGGGGTCGGCGAAGGTCAGCGGCAGCACGCCCTGCTTCTTGAGGTTGGTCTCGTGGATGCGGGCGAAGCTGCGCACGATGACCGCGCGGCAGCCCATGTGGCGGGGCTCCATGGCCGCGTGCTCGCGGCTCGAGCCCTCGCCGTAGTTCTCGTCGCCGAAGATGACCCAGTCCTGGCCCACGGCCCGGTAGTGCTTGGCGATGTCGGGATGGGTGCCCTCGTCGCCCGACACGAAGTCGTGGCCGATGCCGTGCTTGCCGGTGAGCTCGTTGAGCGCGCCAGCCATCAGGTTGCCGCTGATGTTGGTGAGGTGGCCGCGGTACTTCAGCCAGGGCCCGGCCGCCGAGATGTGGTCGGTGGTGCACTTGCCCACCGCCTTCACCAGCACGCGCAGGTCGCCGATGTCGCCGCCGTCCCAGGCCGCGAAGGGCGTGAGGCGCTCGATGCGGTCGGAGTCGTCGGCGATGACCACATTGACGCCGTCGCGTTCGCTCTCCGGGACCGGGGGCAGGTAGCCGCCCCGGGGGTCTTCGAAGCCCTTGGTGGGCAGCTCGTCGCCCGTGGGGGCCTCGAGCTTGAACGACGAGCCGTCGGCCGCGGTCAGGCTGTCGCGGGCGGGGTCGAAGCCCAGATCACCGGACAGGGCGATGGCGGTCACCAGCTCGGGCGAGCCGATGAAGCCGAGGGTCTCGGGGTTGGCGTCGTTGCGGCCGCGGAAGTTGCGGTTGAAGGACGTGATGATGGAGTTCACGTCGCCCTTCTTGATGCTGTCGCGCTTCCATTGGCCGATGCAGGGGCCGCAGGCGTTGGCGAGCACCACGCCGCCGATGCGCTCGAAGTCGGCGATGAAGCCGTCGCGCTCGATGGTCTCCATGACCTTGTCCGAGCCCGGCGTGATCATGAAGTCGACCTTGGTCTTGATCCCCTTCTCGGCGGCCTGGCGCGCGATGTGGGCGGCCCGGCCGATGTCTTCGTACGACGAGTTGGTGCACGAGCCGATGAGGGCGGCGGTGATGTTGCGGGGCCAGCCCTCAGCGTCGGCCTCGGCGCCCAGATCGGAGATGGAGCGGCCGCGGTCGGGGGTGTGGGGGCCGACGACGCGGGGGCCCAGCTCGCCCAGGTCGATCTCGAGCACCTGGTCGTAGTGGGCCTCGGGGTTGGCGTAGGCCTCGGGGTCGGCGCGCAGGTGCTCGGCGTGCTCGCGGGCCAGCGCCGCGATGTCGGCGCGGCCGGTCGCCTCGAGGTAGACGGCCATCTTCTCGTCGAACGGGAACAGCGACGTGGTCGCGCCGTGCTCGGCGCCCATGTTGCAGATGGTGCCCTTGCCGGTCGCGCTGATGGTCTCGACGCCGGGCCCGAAGTACTCGACGATGTGGTTGGTGCCGCCCTTCACGGTGAGCAGCTCGCAGACGCGCAGGATGACGTCCTTCGGGCTGGCCCAGCTCGACAGCTTGCCGGTCAGCTTGACGCCGATGTAGCCGGGGTTCAGGACCTCCCAGGGCAGGCCCACCAGGGCGTCCACCGCGTCGGCGCCGCCCACGCCCACGGCGATCATGCCGAGGCCGCCGGCGTTCGGCGTGTGGGAGTCGGTGCCGATCATCAGGCCACCGGGGAAGGCGTAGTTCTCGAGCACCACCTGGTGGATGATGCCGGCGCCGGGCTTCCAGAAGCCGAGGCCGTAGCGGGCGCACACGGTCTCGAGGAAGGCGTAGACCTCGTTGTTCTCGGCGTTCGCGGTCTTGAGGTCGCTGTTGGCGCCCTCGTAGGCGCGGATGAGGTGGTCGCAGTGGACCGTGGCCGGCAGCGCCGACTCGTCCTTGCCCGCCACCATGAACTGAAGGAGCGCCATCTGGGCGGTGGCGTCCTGCATCGCGACCCGGTCGGGGTGCAGGTCGAGGAAGCTCTTGCGTCGCTCGAAGGCGGCGCCCTCGGGGTCGGCGAGGTGGTTGAAGAGGATCTTCTCGCCGAGCGTCAGGGCGCGGCCCAGGCGGCGGCGGCCGATGGCGGCGCGCTCGCCGGCGCGCTCGTAGACGGCGCGGACGGCGGCGGCGGAGAGGGCGACGGGATCGGGGGTGTTCTTCGTCATGATGGGCTCCTGTTCGGCGAAGGGGGCGCGGGCGCTCCGGGACGGCGTTCATAGCCTGTTGCTCCGCGCTGGGCCCTCTCGCGGGCCGGGCGGCCGACCCTGCCGCTGTCCTGCAGCTTATAAGGCGGATAAGGTGTGGCTCCTCGATGGAGACACCCATGCAGACCGTCCACCGTCCGCTCCTCCTCGCCCTGCTAATCGGCGTCGCCTGCAACGGCGGCGCCGACGACTCCGCCACGACCACGGGCGCTGGCGCCGACGGCACCGACGGCGCATCGGATGGCACCGACGGCACCGACGGCACCGACGGCGTGGCCATCGCCGACATGCCCAACGGCACCTACCTGGTGCAATTCTCGCTGGCGCCGGTCGGCGGCCTGCAGGTGCCGCTCCAGGCCGAAGCCCAGAGCCTCGAAGGTCCGGACGGCGAGCGCGTGATCACGCTCGACGTCAAGGCCACCAACGAGGCCGGCGACCTGAGCGACGTCCTGTACTCGGTCACCGCGCCGCTGGCCGACGACGGCTCGTGGACGACCGAGGAGACGGCCTTCGTGCTCCCCGGCGCGTTCGCGCCCACCGGCAGCGACGTCGAGGTGAGCGTGACCATGGCCGCCGACAGCAGCAGCGCCGACGGCTTCTGCGGCACCCTCACGGGCGCCATCGTCACCTTCGACATGGACCTCGCAGGCAGCACCTTCGGCGCGGTCCCGTGGGAGGCCCGGGCCGACGGCGGCGCCGCGTCGTGCGACGCCGGCGGCGGCGGCTTCGACCCCATCGAGGCCTGCCCCTCGGTGTCTGCGGGCGTCAACACCGGCTTCGGGTCGGCCGAGCTCGAGCGCTCCTTCGAGCTGGTCGTGCCCACGCAGTACGACGACGGTCGCCCCTGGCCCGTGATCTTCGTCTTCCACGGGCTCGGCGGCACCATCGGCGACCTGCTCGACGGCGCCTCGAACCTGCGCCCCTTCGCCGACGAGCGCGGCGCCTTGCTGGTGGTCCCTCAGGGGGCCGACTTCGGCGGCAGCCCGGGCTGGGACGCCGCCAACCCGCCCCCGCGCAACCGCGACATCCAGCTGTTCGACGACCTGCTGACCTGCCTGGGAGACCAGTACGTGGTCGACCCCGAGCGCGTCTACGCCACCGGGATGTCGAACGGCGGGCTGATGACCGGCGCGCTCATCGCCCACCGGTCCGAGGTGATCGCCGCCGCCGCACCCATGTCGGGCGGCGTCATCACCGACTGGTCCACCGAGGCGGCCAAGCTGCCCACGCTCATCACCTGGGGCGGCGAAGACGACGAGGCCTACGACCAGGACTTCCACGCGCTGAGCCTCGACCTCATCGCCGAGTCCGACGCCCGCGGGGGCTTCTACGCCGCCTGCAACCACGGCCTGGGCCACGAGCTGCGCGAAGAATTCTGGCCCTGGACCCTCGAGTTCTTGCTGGCCCACCCGCGGGGCCGCGAGGGCTCGCCCTTCGCCGGCGGGCTGCCCGACCTCTTCCCCGACTACTGCTCCGTCCCCGAGTAGGGCGGGCTACCAGGCTCGCCGAAACGTGGCGAACACCCATGGGTATCGCGGCCGGAACCAGTTCCGCAAGCTGCGACGCAGCAGCCGGCGGTCGGTGGCCCACGACCCGCCGAAGATGACCCGGTGCTCTCCGTCGTAGAAGTCGGACGAGTAGCCCGGGTAGGTGCGCATCCACGCCTGGAAGCCCTCGCGTGGCAGGAAGGGGGTCGAGGTCCACTCCCACCCGTTGCCCAGCAGGTCGCTCACCCCGAAGGCGCTGTCGCCGTCGGGGTGGTGGTCGACGGGGGTGGGGTCGTCCGAGGCGAAGTCGAAGTTCCCG
>JBDQIL010000157.1:0-7509 GCA_040264415.1 Myxococcota bacterium | reverse complement strand
GTCGTTGTCGATGCCGTCTTCGCACACTTCGACGGCGTCGGGGTTCACCGCGATGTCGTCGTCGTTGCAGTAGGCCCCGACGCAGTCGGCGTCGAACAAGCCGTCGCCGTCGAGATCGATGTCGCCGTCGATGTCGCCGTCGCAGTCGTTGTCGATGCCGTCGCACTTCTCGGTCGCGCCCACATAGGCGGCCGCCTCGGTGTCGTCGCAGTCGTCGGCGTTGTCGACGAAGCCGCTGGGGGCCGAGCAGGCCTGCTCCTCGACATCGGGCGTGCCGAAGCCGTCGTCGTCTGCGTCCTCGAAGAAGCTGAGGAGCACGCCCTCGTCGATCTCGTCGTCGCAGTTGTTGTCGAGCCCGTCGCACAATTCGACCGCGCCCGGATAGACGAGGTCATTTTCATCGTCGCAGTCTTCGCTGGCGTCGAAGCCGTCGTCGTCTTGGTCGATGGTGGCGGTGCCGTCGGCGCCATCCCCCGAGCTCAGGCCGCCGGTGTCGAGGTTCGGATCTTTGTCGCCCGCGCACGCGAGCAGGCACAGGGAGAGCAGCGGGGTGGTCCAAGCCACCGCGTTGAATCGCCTCAAGATGTCCTCCATGGGGTGGAGACCCCAGATTTCGCGTCCGCTGAGCTCACCCAGGGCGCATCGTCGCCGCACGACGAGCATACCGCAGGTTGGCTGCGGCTGCATCTCAAGCGGCCTCGGGAGCCGGGGCGGCGGGGCTAGGCCCCTACAGCCCGGAGCCGAGGAACAGGTAGACCGCGCCTGCGTCGGCGCCTGCGCCGTCGTTCAGCATCGAGCCCATCATGACGTCGGCGTGACCGTCGTTGTCGATGTCTCCGACCCCGTGGACTCGGGCCCGGTCGCTGGCGCCCTCCGCACCGATGATCCCGTCGGCGTCGTTCAGGTCCACCGTGCCCGAGATGGGCCCGTTGACGAGGTAGAGCGCGCCGCCGTCGGTGGCGCCGAAGCTGCTGTAGCCGGAGCCTAGGAGGACGTCGTCGAAGCCGTCGTTGTCGACGTCGCCCGGACCGTGGACGCTGTCGCCGGTCTTGTCGGCGGTGGCGATGCCCGTGATCTTGGCGTCTGCCAGGGCCAGGGTGCCGTTGGTGCCTGGCGAGACCGGACCAAGGATGATGTAGGCGCCGCCGGCGAACGTGTTGTTGTCGCTCTCGCGGCGCGCGCCGATGACGATGTCGTCGTAGCCATCGTTGTTGGTGTCGCCTGCGGTGGAGATGCTCACGCCGAAACCGATGTTGGCGCCTGCGAACTCGCCGATCCATTTGGCGTCGGCGCTGGCGAGGCTCAGGTCGCTGGTGACCGGCCCGAGCACCAGGTAGGCGGCGCCAGCCGCCTCGCCGTTGATGGCGCTGATGCCGCCGGTGTCTTCGCCGCGCGCCCCGATCAGGATGTCGTTGATGCCGTCGTTGTTGACGTCACCCGCGCCCCAGAGCGACGACGAGGCCTTGTCGCCGGCGGCCTCACCGCTGATGATCACGTCGGCGTCCGCCAACGAGCCCCCTGCGGTGCCTGGGCCGAAGACCAGGTAGGCGATGCCCGAGTCGACGCCGCCGCTGTCACCGTTCTCGGCGCCAATGAGGAAGTCGGGGAGGCCGTCGTTGTTTACGTCGCCGGTCCAAGCCGCCTCGGCGGCGTAGTCGTTCGTGGCCTCGCCGAGCCACTTGGCGTCGGCGGCGGCCAGGCTGACCGTGCCGGTGATGGGCCCGAAGGTGACGTAGGCCGCGCCCGCGTTCGATGCCGCGGTGTCATCGAAGATGGCTCCCACCACGGCGTCGTCGAAGCCGTCGTTGTTGAGGTCGCCCACGCCAGCGAGGCGCCCGCCGGCGAAGTCGCTGTCGGCCTCACCCGTGAGTTTGGCGTCGGCGGTGGCCGCCGACTGGGTGCCGCTGACCGGTCCATAGAAGATGTAGGCGGCGCCAGCGCGGTTGGCGACGCTGCTCTCGCGCAGCGCGCCCACGATGAAGTCGTCTATCCCGTCGCCGTTCATGTCGCCCAGGCCATCGAAGCCGGGGTCGCCCTGGGCGAGCCGATCGCCCGCGGTCTCGCCGCGGATGATGGCGTCGGCGTCGGTGGCCGCGCGGCGGCCATAGGGGCCACAGCCATCTGCGAGGCCATCACAGTCGTTGTCGATGTTGTCTTCGCAGATCTCGGTGGCGGCCGGGCTGATGGCGGTGTCGCCGTCGTCGCAGTCGTCGCCACCGGTGACGGTGTCGGACGAGAATCCGTCGCCATCCTGGTCATCGTCGTTGCCGTCGCAGTTCTCGTCGATGCCGTTGTACCAGATCTCGGTCGCGCTCGGGTTGATCGAGGCGTCGCTGTCGTCGCAGTCGGTGCCGCCGTAGGCGTCGGAGACGGCGCCGTCTCTGTCGGCGTCGTAGTCGCTGACCCCGTCGCAGTCTTCATCCACCCCGTTGTAGGGGATCTCGGTGGCGCCGGGGTTGATGGCGGCATTGGCGTCGTTGCAGTCCGCGCCGCTGTAGGCGTCGCTGTCGTAGCCGTCGGCGTCGGCGTCGTAGTCGGAGTTGCCGGCGCAGTCGGCGTCCACGCCGTCGTAGAAGGGGTCGGGGGCGCCCACGTAGATCGCGCTGTTCGTGTCGTCGCAGTCCGTGCCGCTGAAGGCGTCGCTGTCGTCGCCGTCGCCGTCTTGATCGTAGTCGGAGCCGCCGTCGCAGTCCTGGTCGACGCCGTCGTACCAGGTCTCGGAGGCGCCGGGGTTGATCGCGGCGTCGGCGTCGTCGCAGTCGCCGCCGCCGCAGGCCTCGGCCACGAAGCTGTCGCCGTCGTCGTCCACCCGGTCGACCACGCCGTTGCAGTCGTTGTCGATGCTGTCGCAGATCTCGGTCGCGGCGGGGTTGACGTCGGCGGCGCCGTCGTCGCAGTCGGAGTCGTCGCCCACGGTGCCGGAGGGCGCCTCGCAGGCCACTGTCTCGGTGGCGGCGTCGCCGTACCCGTCGCCGTCGAGGTCGGCGTACCAGGCTCCGGCGTCGGCGGCGTCCGCTTCGTCGGTGGTCTCGTCGCAGTCGTTGTCGACGCCGTCGCACAGCTCGGTGGCGTTGGGGTGAATCGCCGCGTCTGCGTCGTCACAATCGCCGATCTGGCTCGAGGCGCCCGCAGGGAGCTCACAGGCGAGCACCGGCACGGCCTCGTCGCCCCAGCCGTCGTCATCTGCGTCGGTATAGAAGGTCAGCTCGACCTCTTCGTCGACCGCTTCGTCACAGTCGTTGTCGATCTCGTCGCAGATCTCCTCTGCGTCGGGGTAGGCGGCAGGCTCGAGGTCGTCGCAGTCGGTGTCGTCTTCCACGAAGCCGGTGGGCGGGTCGCAGCTCTCGAGCGGCGAGGCGGCGTTGCCGAACCCGTCGTCGTCGGCGTCGGCGAACCAGAGCTCGGTCACCTCTTCGTCGATCTCATCGTCGCAGTCGTTGTCGAGCTCGTCGCACCGCTCCGGGGCGTCCGGGAAGACCGTGTCCTCGTCGTCGTCGCAGTCGCCTGCCTCGGCGACGTACCCGCTGGGCGCCTCGCAGGCCTCGACGGCGCCGGCGTCTTGGCCCCAGCCATCGGCGTCGGCGTCGAGATACCAGCTGAGCAGGGCCCCCTCGTCGATCTCGCCGTCGCAGTCGTTGTCGACCTCGTCGCAGACCTCGTCGGCGTCGGGGTTGACGGTGGCGTCTCCGTCGTCGCAGTCCTCATCCTCTGCGAAGCCGTCGCCGTCCGCATCGACGAGCTCCTCAGGGTCGGTCCCGTCTTTGGAGTCCTGGCCGTCGTCTTTGTTACGACAACCGGAGATCGCGATGAGGGTCGCCAGGGTGAGGATGCGCATCGGTTTCGTCCTTCGACATGAGATTGGGATGATCATACCGGCCTCGGCGGGGGGCGGCCAGTGGTGGTGGAGGGCCCGCGACGGCTCCACGGCGACACGATAGATGCCCCCGCCCGCACCGGTGAGCCCCATGTCTTCGATCGAACGCGGCGCCCTCCTCTATGAAGGCAAGGCGAAGCAGGTCTACGCTACGAGTCAGGCCGACCGAGTCTGGATCCACTTCAAAGACGACGCGACCGCCTTCAACGGCGTCAAGAGAGCCACCATCGCCGACAAGGGCGCGATCAACGGGCGCATCAGCGCTCACCTGCTGGGCGAGGTCGACAAGGCCGGTGTCGCGACTCACCTCGTCGAGGTCCGCACGCCGCGCGACCACATTTGCACGCGGGTCGAGATCATCCCGGTCGAGGTCGTGGTGCGCAACGTGTGCGCGGGGTCGCTGGCCAAGCGCTTCGGCCGCGACGAGGGTGAGGTGCTCCCCCGCCCGATGGTGGAGTTTTTTTACAAGTCCGACGCCCTCGACGATCCCCCGATGTCCGACGAGCACGCGCTGCTCTTCGGATGGGCGCAGCCTTGGGAGCTCGCCTACCTGCGACACGCCGGCCTCATGGTGAACACCTTCCTGCAGGGCTTCTGGGCCGACCTCGGCATCACGCTGGTGGACTTCAAGCTCGAGTTCGGACGCACCGACTCCGGGCAGATCCTGTTGGCCGACGAGATCACGCCGGACGGCTCGCGGCTCTGGGAGACGGAGACCGGTCGGCACCTCGACAAGGACGTCTTCCGGCGCGATTTAGGGGACCTGGGCGACACCTACCGCGAGCTCTTCGAGCGGGTGTTCGGCCACGCGCTGGGCGGCGCGTGAGTGCAGGGCCGCCGCTCGACCGCTTCCACGATGAGTGCGGAGTGGTCGCGATCCACGGCGATCCCGAGGCGGCTCGATTGGCCTATCTGGGCTTGCACGCCCTGCAGCACCGCGGTCAGGAGGGCGCTGGGATCGCGACGTCGGATGGGCGTCGCATGCGCCTCCACCGCGGGCGCGGGCTGGTAGACGAGGTCTTCGAGACCGGTGATCTGGACCAGCTCACCGGGGATATGGCCATCGGTCACGTGCGCTACAGCACGTCCGGCGGCGACGACCTGAGGAACGTGCAGCCCATGGTGGCCCGCTCCCAGTTCGGTCAGGTAGCGGTGGCCCACAACGGCAACCTCGTGAACGCTGGCGCGCTGCGGGTCGAGCTCGAGCGGCAGGGCAGCATCTTCACGTCCTCCTCCGACACGGAGGTGGTGCTGCACCTGCTCGCGGGCTCGTCCCAAGAGACCTTCGTGAACCGCCTGGTGGACGCCCTCTACCGGGTGGAGGGCGCCTACTCGATGGTGCTGATGACCGAGGGGCGCGTGGTCGCCGTTCGCGATCCCTGGGGCTTCCGCCCGTTGGTGCTCGGGCGGCGCGGGGCGGCCTGGGTGGTGGCGAGCGAGACCTGCGCCCTCGGCCTCATCGATGGCGAGCTGGTGCGGGAGATCGAGCCGGGCGAGATGGTGATCATCGAGCGCGGCGAGGTGGTGTCGCTGCGCCCGTTCCCGCAGCGGCCCCGCAAGGCCTGCGTCTTCGAACACATCTACTTCTCGAGGCCCGACTCGGTGGTCTTCGGCGCTCCGGTCTACGAGCGCCGGGTCGCGCTCGGGCGGCGCCTCGCGACCGAACAGCCTGCGCCCTGCGACGTCGTGATCCCGGTGCCCGACAGCGGCGTGCCGGGGGCGCTTGGCTTCGCCGAGGCCATCGGCGCTCCCTTCCAGGTGGGCCTGCTGCGCTCCCACTACGTCGGGCGCACCTTCATCGAGCCCAACCAGCAGATCCGCGACTTTGGCGTGCGGCTGAAGCTGGCGCCGGTGCGCACCGTGCTCGAGGGAAAGCGGGTGGCGGTGGTGGATGACTCGCTCGTGCGGGGCACCACCGCCCGCAAGATCGTGCGGATGCTCCGCGACAACGGTGCGCGAGAGGTCCACCTGCGCATCACCGCGCCGCCCACCACGGGCCCATGCTTCTACGGGGTCGACACCCCGACCCGCGAGGAGCTGATCGCCAGCCGCATGTCCATCGACGGCATCCGCGACTTCCTGGGCGCCGACAGCCTCGGCTACCTCTCGCTCGCGGGCTTGCGGGCGAGTCAGGGCGAGTGCGGAGGCGGCTTCTGTGACGCCTGCTTTTCGGGCGACTACCCCGTGCAGCCGAGCGCCGACCCGAGCACAGAACAGCTCCCCCTCTTTGTGCGAGAGACGTGACGATGTATTGTCCCGTGCCGCGCTGACGAGAGGAGCTCATGGGTAAGGCGATTGGTATCGACCTCGGCACCACGAACACCGCCATTGCGGTCCTGGTGGACGGTCGACCGCGCGTCCTCGAGGACGACAAGGGCTACAAGGTCCTCCCCTCGTGCGTGTCGGTTGACCCGGGCGGAGAGACCATCGTGGGTCTCGCGGCCCGCAACCTCGCGCTGACGAAGCCCGATCGCACCGTACAGGCCGTCAAGCGGCTGATCGGGCGCCGATTCGACAGCCCTGAGGTGGACAAGATCCGCCGCCGCGCCGGCTACACCATCAAGCCAGCCCCCGACGGCAGCTGCGTGGTCGAGATGGCCGGGCGCACCTACACGCCCCTCGAGGTCTCCGCGCTGATCCTCCAGCACGCGCGGTCGATCGCAGAGCGGGCGTTCGGTGAGGCGGTCGACGAGGCGGTCATCACGGTCCCGGCCTACTTCAACCACGCGCAGCGGTCGGCCACCTTCGAGGCGGCGCGCATCGCTGGGCTGCGGTGTGAGCGCCTGCTCAACGAGCCCACGGCCGCGGCGCTCGCCTACGGCTTCCGCAAAGACATCAACCGGACGATCCTCATCTACGATCTCGGCGGCGGCACCTTCGACGTGTCGGTGCTGCAGCTGTCGAAGGGCGTCTACGAGGTGCTGTCCACGGCTGGTGAGACCTTCCTGGGCGGCGAAGACTTCGACCATCGGCTGGTCGACCACCTGGCCGAGTCCTTCCAGGCCGACCACGGCGTCGACCTGCGCACCGACCGCGGCGCGCTGCAGCGCCTGAAGGACGCCGCCGAGCGCGCGAAGTGCGAGCTGTCGTTCACCGATCGCACCACGCTGCTCATCCCACGCATCCATGGCGGCGACAACCTCGAGCTGGAGGTGACGCGGCTCACCCTCGAGGGCCTGGTCGACGACCTGGTCGAGAAGACGCTGCAGATCACACGGCAGGCCGTCACCGACGCTGGGCTCCGCATCGGCGACATCGGCGACGTGATCCTGGTGGGTGGTCAGACGCGCATGCCCCGCGTGCGCGAGGCGATCGGCTCGCTCTTCCAGAAGGAGCCGAGCCGGTCGGTCCACCCCGAAGAGGTGGTGGCCATCGGTGCGGCGGTGCACGCCCACAGCCTCGTCGATCCCGCCGCCTCGAAGCCGCTGCTGCTCGACGTGACCCCCTTCGATCTGGGCATCGACGTGGCCGGCGGGCTGTTCCAGCCCATCATCACCAAGAACAGCCACGTCCCGGCGTCGGCGAGCCGCACCTTCGCGACCGCTCACGACAACCAGGACAACGTGCAGGTGACCGTCCGTCAGGGCGAGAGTCGCTTCTCCGGCGAGAACGAGTTCCTCGGGCGCTTCGTGATG
>JBDQIL010000156.1:0-7543 GCA_040264415.1 Myxococcota bacterium | reverse complement strand
TCGAAGGCAAGGGCGTCACGCTGCCCACGGCGGAGGCCCCATGAAGCGCGAAGACCGCGACCTGATGGAGCAGGCCCTGTCGGCGTGGCGACCGCGCGACCGCGACGGCGCCGTGCGGGGCCACCCGGCCTGGCACGACCTCGACCCCGACGCCCGGCGCGCGGTCTACGACGAGACCATGCGGCTGCGGGCCATCGAGGCCGCCCTCGACCCCGACGGCCTGTCCAGCACCGCGCAGGCCGTGCTCGCCCGCATCCGAGGCCGCTGATCCCGCCGCCTCTCAGCCGCGGTTTCGGAGCATCAAGGTGAGCGTGAGCGCGCCGAAGAACAGGCTGCTCAGCCAGAAGAACATGCTCATCAGCGGGACGCCGTAGACCCAAAATCGGCTCTCGGGCAGCACCAGCGCACCCACCACGAGGTTGACCACGGTGAACAGCGCGAAGATGCCGCGGTTGATCCGCCGGTCGGAGGCGTCGGCGGCCTTGAGGCGGTCGGGGTCTCGCACCGAGATCTGCAGACGCTGCCCCTCGACGTCGTCGAGGAACTGGCTGAGCACGATGGGGAGCCGGTCACCCAGGCTAGACAGCGTGAGCAGGTTGTAGAAGAGGTCCTGCTTGATCCGGTCTTCGCTCACCCGCTCGAGCAGGAAGCGGCGCACGTAGGGCTCGGCCGCCTCGATGGGATCGACCTCGTGGATGAGCGCCTTCGCCAGGCCCTCGGCCGTCACGAGGGCCTTGAAGAACATCGTGTAGGCGCGCGGGATCCGGGCCCCCTGCCGCGCCGCGGCCGCGGCGAGGTCGACCACGAACGGACCCAGCTGCATCTCGCGCACCGAGCTGCCCGACCAGTGCTTGTCCACGATGTCGTGGGTCAGCCGCTCGACCTCGCGAAAGTCGACCCGGTCCTCTTTGATGGCGATGTCGTAGCAGAGCCGCGCGATCGTGCGGGTGTCGCCCCGCTGCAGCGCGAAGATGATGGAGATGACGTTGTTGCGCATCTCCTGGGTGAGCCGGCCCACCATGCCGAAGTCGAGCACCCCGATGACCTCGCCGGGCAGCACCAGCACGTTGCCCGGGTGCAGGTCGCCGTGGAAGAACCCGTGCTCGAAGAGCATGTCGTAGGCCACGCGCAGCATGTTGTTGCCCACGCGGTCCATGTCGTGTCCCGCCCCCCGGGCGTTGCGGATCTTCACGCCGTCGAGGAACTCCATCACCATCACGGTGGCGTCGGTGAGCTCGTCGTAGACCTCGGGGATCCGCACGAAGTCGACGTCGCCGAAGTTGCGGGCCACCCGCCGCATGTTGCGGGCCTCCTCTTCGAAGTCGAGCTCGGAGAGGATGCTGCGCTCGAACTCGGCCAGCACCCCGATGGGATCGAAGGCGATGGCCTCGGGGAACTCCCGCAGCACCTGCCGGGCGATGAGGTTGAGGATGTTGAGGTCGGCCCGGATCTTCTTCTCGATGCCCGGTCGCTGCACCTTGAGCACGACCGACCCGCCATCGATCAGGGTGGCCCGGTGGACCTGCGCGATGCTGGCGGTGGCCAGCGGCTTCTCGTTGACGGTCTGGAAGCGCTCACGCCACGCCGGCCCCAAGCTGCGCACCAGCCGGTCGTCGATGTCGGAGAAGGGGATGGGGTGGACGTCGTCTTGCAGCACCTGCAACGCAGTGATGTAGGACTCGGGGAGCAGATCGCTGCGCGTGGACAGCACCTGCCCGAGCTTGACGTAGGTGGGCCCCAGCTCTTGCAGCGCCGCCACGATGCGCTCGGGCAGGGTGTCGGGGTCGATGCCGTCAGAAGCGGCGACGGGGAGGGTGGGGAGCCCCGGGACGTCGATCCCACGCAGCAGCAGGCCGAGGCCGTGCCGCAGCAACACGCGGGCGACCTCTTGCAGGCGACCGAGGTCGCGCACGCGGTGGCCGACTTCACCGACCGTTCGCACCACGGGGCGGACGAAGCGCACGCGCACCTCGGGGGAGGGGGGGAGAGCGGCTATCCCGCAGCCCTGGTCGCTGGGACGTCACGGGATTGTTTCGGCCATGGGAGCGCTCTACACCGCGCCCGCTGGGATCGACGGACTACGGAGCGGACATCCCGGAGGTCTCATGCGGTCCGTGGTCTCTCTCTCTGTCGTGTGGCTCGTCGCGAGCGCGTGCGGCAGCAACATCACCGGCGACTTCGGCGCTGACAGCGGGGCGGTCGAAGGCACCGATGCAGGCGACGGCGCCGATGGGGGCGCCGACGGCACCGCAGACGGCGCAGACGGCGCTTCGGATGGCGCTTCGGATGGCGCAGACGGCGCCGCCGATGGCGCAGACGGCACCGGCGGCCCCACAGACTGCCAGACCGACTGGGACCCCACCTTCTTCGGCACCATCGCGGCCGACCGGGTGACGTCCACCCCCTACGGACGGGACGCCGGACTGGGAGCGGTGCTCGCCGCCGCCCGCGCGCTCGACGAGGGACGCGGCGACAGCGTCTCGCTCACGCTCACCAACGTCGCGGTCACCAATGTGGTCGAGAAGGTCGGCGAAGACTACACCATCACCCTCGGAGACGGCGCCGGGCACGTCCTGGTCTACCGGGTGCCGCTGCCCACCACCCCCGAGCCCGGCATGGTGCTGAGCGCGACGGTCCGGCGGGTCGAGAACTACAACGGGACCCTCGAGATCACGGCGCTCGACAGCATCTCGGTCAGCGGCGCCACCAGCGAGGTCTACGTCTACGACAGCTACGGCGCCTCGCTGGACGTCGCGCTGCAAGAGGCGCAGAACGTCCGCCTCTACGGCGAGGTCACCTCGGCCGACGGCGCCTGCGGGGGCGACTTCCAGTGCTTCACGCTGACCCACGGCCTGTCCACCGAGACCGTGCGCACCCGCCGAAGCCTCGCCGTCGGCGACTGCGCCATCGTCACCGCACCCGTGGCCCGCTTCGAGGGGGCAGCCCAGCTCGACCTGCGCGACGACGGCTGGCTGCAGGTCACGCCGGGCGGCTGACCGCCGCCTACCGGCGGGAGCCGACCCGCCGGGGCACCAGGATGTCGGCGAGCAACAAGCCGTCGAGCACCTGGTGGGCCAGCTTGCCGTGCGCGCCCCGCGGCACGAGCCCGCGGTTGTAGTGCGCGTCGGGGGCGAGGCGGTCATCGGCGTCGCGCCCCAGCACCGCCCGCAGCAGGCCCGCCTCGATGCGGGCGGCGCGGTCGGGGTGCAGGGCGCGGGCCTCGATGGCCGAGGCGAGGGCCACCCGACCCTCTTCATGGAAGGGGCGCCCCTCGGCCAGCTCGGCGGCGTGGCGCCTCACCTTGGCCCACATGCCCGGCGACATCTCGAGGCCGGGCAGGTCTTGCAGGTCGATCCCGTCGAGGGTCGCCAGGGGTGCCGTGTAGATGCGCTCCATCACATCGGCGCCGAAGGCCCGCAGCTGCGTGAAGGGCACCGACACCAGCGGGCCATCGCGGGTGGGCAGCACCAGCGCGTCGGGGTGACCATGGACGGCATCCCACGCATCGAGGATGGGCCTGATCTCCTGATCGAAGCCCATCCGGTGGAGCAGCGCGCCGGCGAGGTGCACCCGCAGGTGGGCCGGCGGGTGCTCGTCGTAGTAGCCCTGCCCATCGAGGTGGGCCGTGATCACCGCCGCCGGCGCGTCGGGGGACGCAAACGAGTGGGTCAGCCCGCGGAGGCCGGCCGGACCGAACATGAGCACGCACACCGCGTCGGCGAAGAGCTCGGGCAGCCAGGCGCCGAAGGGCCAGCCCACCGCGCCCCGCACCTGCTGGCCGTCCCACTCGAGCACCTGGCCGGACGAGCGCAGGTCGGTGACCGCCCGCAGCTCGTCGGCGAGCCCCGGCACCCGCAGCCACAGCAGGTGCCCGACCTCGTGGGGAAGCGACGCCTGTCGGTAGAGGTCTTCGCTGAAGTCGTCCGGGACGAAGATGACGGGGTAGCCCTCGGGCAGCAGCCCGAGCCACAGCGCCTCGGCGTCGCGGTCGGCCGGGGCACAGATGGGGCGCTGCTGGGGGAAGACGAAGCCCTGGACCCCGGCCATGCGCTGGATGGGATCGAGCAGCGAGGCGGCGATGGCGTCGGCGTCGGCCAGCAGCCGGCCCAGGCGAGGGTCGCTCCGCCAGACCGCCATCTGGCGCAGGACGTCGGCGTATTGGCGGACCTCGGCGATCTCCCCCAAGGGCGCGAGGGCCTCGGGCGACTGCAGCAAGGGGATGGCGATGGGCAACGGGGCGCTGCCAAGCCGCTTCGACAGGGCCCGACCCCGCTGCACCGCCTGCTCGAGGGCGGGCGACACCCGCTCGTCGAGCACCTCGACCAGCACGCGGCCGGTGGGGCCCGCGCCCCACAGCTGGTCACGCAGAGCAGGGAGCTCGGCCAGCAGGGCCTCGCCCTCACCGACCTGGCGCGCGACGCGGCCCACCTCGCGGGCGACAGCCGCCTGGAGCCCCTCCGAGGCGGCCTCGCGACCCGCGGGCGGGGGCGCGGCGACCGCCTGCTCCCGACGCCCCGGCCGCCCGGCGGGCGCGGGCGCCGCCGGCCGGTCACGGCTGCGGCCCAGGATGCGGCGTCCCCAGCTGACCAACTGGAACAGGATGATCGCAGCCGTGACGAGCGCGCCGAGGTGCTCCTCCACCTACTCCTCCGACCCGGTCGACGGCGCGGGGGCCGACGGCTGGGGCGCGGGGGCCGACGGCTGGGGCGCGGACCCGCGCGGCGCCCCGCCCGGACGGTGGGGACCGGGCTCGCGAGAGCGGGGCGGACCCAGCGCCTGCGACCAGAGCACCCGCCGCAGCAGCGGCCGACCTCGGGTCAGATCCAGGAGCTTCCGGCTCACGGCTCCTTGGACTCAGCGTCGGCCATGCGGCCGAGCTTGCCGCGCATGTCGGTGTCGGCCACGACGTTCTTCAGGTTGTAGTAGTCCATCACGCCGATGTTGCCGTTGCGCAGGGCTTCGGCCATGGCGAGGGGCACCTGGGCCTCGGCCAGCTGCACCTTGGCCAGCGCCTCTTGGTACTTGGCCCGGTTCTCCTGCTCTTCCGCGACGGCCATGGCCCGGCGCCCCTCGGCCTTGGCCTGAGCGATGCTCTTGTCGGCCTCGGCCTGGTCGATCTGCAGCTTGGCGCCGATGTTCGCGCCCACATCGACGTCGGCGATGTCGATGGACAGGATCTCGAAGGCCGTGCCGGCGTCGAGGCCCTTCGACATGACCATCTGCGAGATGCGGTCTGGGTTCTCGAGCACCTGCTTGTGCGTCTTGGCCGACCCGATGGTGGTCACGATGCCCTCACCGACGCGCGCGAGGATGGTCTCTTCGCCGGCGCCGCCGACCAGGCGGTCGATGTTGGCCCGCAGGGTGATGCGGCTGATGGCGATGAGCTGGATGCCGTCGGCCGCCATCGCCGCCACCTTGGGCGTCTGGATGACCTTGGGGTTGACCGACATCTTCACCGCCTCGAGCACGTCGCGGCCCGCGAGGTCGATGGCGGCGGCCCGGGGAAAGGTCAGGGCGATGCCCGCCTTGTCTGCCGAGATGAGCGCCAGGACCACCTGCGACACGTTGCCACCCGCCAGGAAGTGCGCCTCGAGCTGGTCGGTGGGGATGTCGAGCCCGGCCTTCACCGCCGAGATGCGCGGGTTCACGATCTGCTGGGGGGGCACCCGCCGCAGGCGCATGGCGATGAGCTCGCCGATGCCGACCTTGGCGCCCGACGCCAGCGCCGCGACCCAGAGCCCGACCGGGACGAAATAGATGACCACGAAAAAGGTGATCAGTACAGGGATAGCGAAAAGCATGACTTCCACGGGCGCTCCGGAGGATCAGGGCCGTGACGGCCTCATACTCCGGCGCCCTCGGCTTGGCCCGGATCGCCGCCCCCTCCTGGGGATTGCGCCGGCGCCGGCCCGCTGGCCGCCACCACCACCCGCATGTCCTCGACCGCCAGCACGGTGATGGGCGTGCCGGGCTGGATGAAGGCCGACTCGCTCACCACATCCACCAGGGCGCCACGGATGCGCGCTTTGCCGGAGGGGCGCAGCGTGGTCTCGGCCACCCCAGACAAGCCCACCAGCTCCGCCCGGGACGGCGCGGCGTGGAAGTCGGGGTCGCCCACAGCCTCGTGCTGCTCGCCGATGGTGGCGCGCAGCACGAGCCAGCTGGGGAGCATGCGCACGGGGATAAACTGGGCCAAGACCACGAGACCGACCACGGCGCCGGTCAGGCTCATGACGACCCGCTGCAGCGCGTCGAAGAGGCCGCCGCTGTCCCACGAGACGTCGAGGGGCAGCCCGGTGAGCGACAGGGCGAGGCCGGCGATGATGAGGGCCAGCCCGACCACCCCGACCACCCCGAAGCCGGGGATGACGAAGACCTCGACCAGCAAGGCGACCACCCCCACCGTCAGCAGCATCACCTCCTCCCAGCCCGCGAGATCGGCCACCATGTGGCCGGCGAAGAAGGTGGCGAGGCAGATCACCCCCACACCCCCGGCCCAGCCGAAGCCCGGGGTGTACAGCTCCACCATGATGCCCAGAAAGCCGAGCGACATGAGCAGGCCGGACAAGGTGGGCTCGGTGAGGATCCGGGCCAGATCTTCGGACCACGACGCCGAGGCCGTGGTGACCTCGGCGCCCGAGAGGCCCAGCTGACCCAGCAGGTCGTCGAGATCGGCCGCCACGCCGTCGGCGAGCCCCACCCGCACCGCGAGGTCGGTGCTGGCGGTGAGCAGCTTCTCGCCGTCGATGACGCCGGGCACCACGATGGTGCGGTCGACCATGGCCTCGGCGAGCAGGCCGTTGCGGTCGGTGGCCTCGGCAGTGGTGCGCATCTCGGTGCGCATGTACGAGGTCATCTTCTCCCCCACGGCCACGGCCTCGCCGCCGTCCACCTGGATGGGGGTCGCGGCGCCCATCGAGCCGCCGGGCGAGAAGACCAGCGTGTCAGAGGCCAACGAGATGAGCGCGCCGGCGCTGATGGCCCGCGGGTGGACCCAAGCCACCACGGGCGCCTCGGTCGCCAGCACCGCGTCGCGGATCTGCACAGCGGCGTCGACCCGCCCACCGAAGGTGTTGATGTCGAGGATGACCGCGTCGATGTCGGGGTGCTCAGCGATGGCGCGCGACACGAAGGGGGCCAGGCCCAGGTCGATGGTGCCGTCGATGGGGATGACGAGGACCGCGCCGCCGCCGTCGCCCAGCACGGGCACGCCGGGGCGGCGGGCGGGCCGCGCGGCGGGGTCGAGGGCGTCGGGATCATAGGGCGCGTGGGCCGCGGGGGCGTCGCTGGCGGCCGGCGAGGCAGCCGGGGCGTCCGGGCCGCCTTGGGCGAAGGCGACGCCGAGCCCCTGCAGCACCGCCGCGACGATCAGGAGGAGGGCGCTGAGCGCCACAAGCGGGCGGGCGCGCCGGAGCGACGAGAGGACAGGGGACACGGCGCATCCAGGCCGGGGGGCTCGCCCTCTCTACCCGAGCGTCAGCGGCGCCGCCGCCGACCCACCACCACCAGCGGCGCCAACAGGGCCAGCCAGCCGGCCCGAGAC
>JBDQIL010000155.1:0-7628 GCA_040264415.1 Myxococcota bacterium | reverse complement strand
GAGCAGGATTTCGGACGCTGACGGGTCTGCGGGCGGGGAAAGCGGACCTGCGAAGGGCGTCTACGGCGCGCGCGCCTCCTCGGCCGCCGCGGTCGCTACGCGGCCGAAGTTCCGATAAGGGGCCTTGTGTCAACTATCCCCGGCGCCAACCGCTTCGCCCACGGGCCCAACTGGGTACCCGGCCGGTGCCACACCGAGGACCGCCTGCCGAGCGGACACACCAGCATCATGGACCCCGACGCGCTGGTGAAGCCCGCAGGCAGCTTCCCGGACTGCGTCACGCCCGAGGGGGTCTACGATCTCGTCGGCTCGCTCGAGGAGTGGGTGCTCGACGACTACGCCGGGCGGCGCGCCTCTCTCGAGGGGGGCGCCTGGTACACCCAGCGCCGCTACGCCGACTGCTCGGGCCGCTACAGCCGCCAGCCCGACTACCGGCTCGACCCCGACCGGGAGGTCTTCTCGGCCGGCGTCCGCTGCTGCTGGTCCCCCGCGCCGCCCGACCGGGCCGCGGGCCGTCTGGACACGGTGCGCAGGATGCAGGCCGCCCGCGACCGGGCGTCGGCCCGCGAGTACGACCCGGAGCCCGAGGTCGAGCTGAGCGACGGCGTCTTCATGGACACCTACGAGTTCCCGAACACGCCCGGCGCGTGGCCCCTCGTCGGTGTGTCCTGGGAGCACGCCGACGCCGCGTGCAAGCGCGCTGGCAAGCGGCTGTGCACGACCCGGGAGTGGGAGCAGGCTTGCGGCGGCGACGCGCAGCTGCCGTTCCCGTACGGCCGCAGCTACGACGTGCGCGCGTGCGCCACCGAGCGCGCCGGCGCGGTCCCAGCCGGCACCACGGCGGGCTGCGTGTCGCCCTCCGGCGCCCACGACCTCGTCGGCAGCGCATGGGAGTGGACGGCCACGCCCCTCGACGCGCCGGTGCTCCACCCGACCCCCATGCGTGAGGTGCGCGGCGGCAGCTGGTTCTCGGACGACATCAAGGCCACGTGCCGGCCCACCGACGGCTACCCGGCCGCGCCCCCCGACGCCGCCTACGAAGACGTGGGCTTCCGGTGCTGCCGCGGCCCCGACACCACGCCGAAGCCCGAGCGCCTCGCTGCCGAGGGCGCGTGCCCCGACGGCATGGCCCTGCTGCCCGGCGTGTGCATCGACCGCGAGGAGCACCCCAATCGCTTCTTCCACAAGCCGCAGTCCGAGCTGTCCTTCGAGGAGGCCATGGCGGGCTGCATGGCCCGCGGGCTGCGGCTGTGCACCGGCGCGGAGTGGACGCTGGCCTGCGCAGGCACCACCGACCGGCGCTGGCCCTACGGCGACGTCTTCGACCCCGAGGCCTGCCACGACGGCGCCGAGGTCCGCACGCAGGGCGGAGAGGTGCTGCGCTCGGGCGAGAAGAAGGGCTGCCGCACGCCCGAGGGCGTCCACGACCTGTCCGGCAACCTGTGGGAGTGGACCCAGGAGCGCGGCGCCGACGGCAACCCGGTCGGTGTGTTGCGCGGCGGCGGCTGGAACCTCAGCGCGGGGCTGGGCCAATGCCGCGCTCGCGCCACGCCAGCGCGCGGCTACCGCTCGCCCGAGGTCGGAGCGCGATGCTGTACCCCTCCCGCCGCGGGCTGAGCCCTCGCGACCGGGGGCTGCCCGCGCAACCCCGCACCCAGCTGGCACGGATCGCTCCCCCTCGTCGTACACAGATGACAAACCCCGGGAGAGCCAATACATCGGCTCGCCCCAGCGCAACCGCAGCCCCACAGCCCCCGAGCCGACATGCCCCATCGCCGCACGGACTCCCCCGAGCACCAGTGGATCCGCACGCTCAACGCCCTGCTCCTGGTCGGCGACTTCCCGGACCTGGAGCCAGACACCCTCAGCGGGCTGGGTGAGCTCGAGGACACCCTCGTCGAGTCCCTCTACACGGCACAGGAGGAGGACGACACACGGCTCGACGAGGTCCTCGAGGTCTCCCGCCGGGAGGAGGAGGACCGGCAGCTCGCGCTGGCCATCGAGCGGTCGATCGAGGACCAGCGCAAGCGTGAGGCCGAGGCATGGGAGCGGGCATGGGACGCGCTGCGCGGGCGCTACGACGCCGTGCACGGGGCGCGGGATCTACCCGACGGCCTCGCCCTGCTGCAGGAGGCGACCCGAGGCGAGCACGGCACGGTCATGGACTGGCTGCCCGACGAGCCCGCGCAGGCGCTCGTGGCCCTGCCCGACCTCGAGGGCGCCATCGAGACCTTCGAGCTCATGCTCCAGCAGTACCGCGAGGCGCGCGCCGCCTTCGCCAAGGCCGCCGACCCCATCCTGCGCCGCTACCTCGCCTCTGGCCTGGCGGCAGCGACCGTCGAGTCGCTCGCCGAGCCCTATGGCGCAACCCGCCTGGCCTTCCGGGAGATGGAGGGCCTACGGGCGGAGCGCGACTACCCGGGGGCCACCGCAGCCCTCACCGAGCTCGACAAGGCGGTGGGGACCCTCGAGGAGGCACTCGCCGCCAGGGCCCGCGACCTGCGCGCCTGGGAGAAGCGCCGCGAGTATGTCGCCGGACGCATCGAGAAGGCCAAGACCCATGCACCGCTCACGGACACGCTCACGGGCGGGCTCGACACCGCCGACGAGCTGGTCGAGGCCGGCCGCATCCCCGATGCGCTGAAGAAGCTCGACGAGCTCATCAACGCCGTGCGGGGTCAGCAGCGCAAGCTCTCGGGCGAGCTGGCCGACTTCCACGACAGCGTCTGGTTCGAAGACCTGCCCCTCGCGGGCAAGGGGCTCCCGGGCGCCAGCCCGCCCGTCGGCCCCGGCCACTGGCAGGAGGCCGTCAAGGCGGCGCTGGGCGAGTGGGACGTCACGACCGCAGCGAAGCTGCTGCAGGCCTACAAGGACGACGTCGCGGCCGCGCGCAAGTCGCTGCCGCGGCAGTCCACGGGGCTGGGAGATCTGTCGACCGTGCAGGACAAGCACAACCAGCTGAAGCTCCAGAACGACCGCACGGCGCGCAACACCGAGCAGGCCCGGTCGGTCGCCACCCGCATCATCTCGTCCGACGGAACCCTGGTCATCGATCTGGGCCCCTTCCGGGACATGCCGTTCACCGAGCCCGACGACATCGAGAGCGTGCTCGAGGAGATCAGCCGCAGCGACGACGTGGACCTGCCACAGTCCCAGCACGCGTTGCAGATGCTGCGGCGGCTCGCCGACCCAGACGACCCGCGCAGCAAGCGCATGCGCGAGACCCTCGACGAGATCGACCTGCCACCGGAGCAGGACAGCGCCGCGTCGCGCATGATCCGCGCCACCCTCGGGCTCGACCCCGACGTGGACGTCACCGCGGCCCACGCCAAGCAGGCCGCCGTCGCGACCCTGCTCTCGCAGGTCCGTCAGGGCGGCGTCGGCTCGTGCTTCGCGACCGCAACAGCCGTCGAGGTGCAGCGCACCCGCCCCGACAAGCTGCTCGAGGACCTCAAGGAGCTGTTCTCGACCGGCGGGCTCACGCGCACGCTCGACGGCGAGACCATCCGCGTCGACCTCAACGAGGACATGCTGCCGGGTGGCCTGAGCGAGCCCACCGGCGTCCCGCGCAAGGACAGCACGCTGCACACCGCGCCGGGCATGTCGGCGGGCCTCGAAGCGCTCGGCGTCGACCCCGACGACCACGAGGCCGCCCTCAAGCAGGCTGCCGACGACATTCGCTTCGAGAAGGGTCTCAAGGCCGGGATCGCGCTCATCGACGACAAGTGGCTCAAGGAGCCGAAGCGCAGCGCGGTCTACGACCGGGCGCTGGCCGACCTGCGCAACCCCGACACCGTCGACAAGGACATCCGCAAGGCCCTCAAGCGCGCGCTCGACGCCGAAGGGGTGAAGTTCACGAGCATGCCCGACCACCGGTCCGGCAAGCGGCGCCACGGCGAGCGCATGCAGACCGTGCTCGACGGCATCGCGACCTTCGACGACCTCGACCAGAGCGACGACCTCAAGCCCGACGAGCTGCTGGCGCGGGTGGCGAAGCTGCAGGACGCGGAGGACGAGCTCGCGCTCGCCCAGGACGCCTTCCTCGCGCAGGAGGACAACCGGTTGATGCGGGCCTGGGAGTACAGCATCGCGTCGATGGTGGAGAAGGGCCCCTACCCCTACCGCGAAGCGCTGATCACGGGGGCGGAGGCTGCGGCGGAAGAGGCCATGAACAGCATCCTCGCCGCGGTGAAGTCCGAGGTGCTCGACGAGCACGAGGACCGCGTCGTGCCGCTGGCGCAGGCGCTCCTCGACGCCTTCGGCGGGCATGCCGAGAGCGACATCGACAGCCGCTACGACCCGTCGGTCAAGGGCCCGCCCGCCAAGGACGGCAAGTCGAGCACCGGCGGCTACTGTCTGTTCTACGATGGCAAGAAGGTCACCGAGAAGACCGCCTACACCGAGATGATCAAGGCGATCTTCCGTGCCGCTCACGCCACGGCTCACGGATCGGCGGTCGCCCCTGACAAGGGCATCGCAGAGCTGATCCTCGCCAAGATCTGCGGCGAGGCCGGCAAGACCGCGTTCCTCGACAAGGCCAAGCAGGGCACGGGGCGGCCCGAGGACGTGGCGCAGCCGTGGATGGTGGCCGCCGGCGGCAGCACCGACACCCTGCTCAAGCTCTACAACGGCGTCGACGGCGACATGTCCTCGACGAGCTGCACCAAGGGCTCGCTGAGCGACGGCGGCGACCTGCTCGAGTTCCTCGTCGGCTCGCTGCAAGGCATGAAGAGCAAGCTCGAGGGCCCGCTCGCCAAGGAGCCGTGGGGCTCTGAGACGGCCATCCCGGTGAAAACCGTCGGCGTTCACGCCTTCTCGCTGCGCCCGGGCTCGCCCTTCCTCAAGGCGTCGGTCTCGAGCGAGGACTCGCCCGAAGAGATCACGCGGGCGCTCAAGAGCAAGGAGACCGCGCGGCTCGACGCGCGAAAGGGGGCGGCGCTCACGCCCGAGATCAAGAAGACCGTCCTGACGAAGTACTTCGGCTCATCGCACGAGGACGAGCTCGAGTGGATCATGGACGAGCGCAACCCGAGCACGGTCGAGGAGCTCATCGCCGGCTGCGTCGAGTACTCCGAGTGGTACACCACGGAGGGAGCCAGCGACCGCAAGGACGAGGTCTACGCGCTCAGTGACCTCACCGACACCTCCGAGGCCGCCATCGAAGAGCGGGTCATGGCCGGGACCGACCGCGACCAGCGCCAGCTCATCTACGACGAGCTGCTGAGCACCCACCCCGACCCGGACCCGCTCATCCTGCTCGTCGAGGGTGCGCTGCCGCCCAACCCGCCCGCGAGGATGGTCGTGGCCCAGGTGATGGAGCGCCTCAAGCCGCCCACCCGCCGCGACAAGCAGCGGAGCGCCAGCGACCTCAACATCGGCGGGCTGCAGGTCCGCAACGAGCAGGAACGCCAGCGGCGGAAGACGGGCGAGGTCGACGAGACCACGCGCCCTGGCCTGTACCGCAAGCTGCTCGCCGGAATCCCCGAGGAACACCGCGACGGCTACGCGCGCATCCTCGACCGGCAGGTGCCCGACGGCTCGTCGGTCGGCGAGCTGTTCGCGGCCTTCGACGTGGCGCTGGGCGAGTGGGCCAACGACAACGCCGACAAGGTCGCCGAGTGGAAGGACAAGGCGCTCGAGGCCATGGTGCCGCTGCACCCGGCGGGTGTGCGGCAGGTCGTGGGGATGATCTACAACACCCTCGGCAGCGACATGCTCGACGCCTATGCGGCGGTCGCAGGCGAGACGCTGGGCGACCCCACCACCATCGCAGCCCTCACCGAGCTGGCCCCCCGCCTGCCCATGCTGGTCGCGACCCGCGAGCAGTCTCTGAAGGTGGGCGAGCTGCCCGACCTCACGCCGCTCACGTCCGACCGCCGAGACGGGATCTACAACGAGGCGCTCGACGGCTACACGGACTGGTACCGTGAGGACGTGCGCAAGCGGGTGGAGAAGGACCCACAGCCCAAGACCATCGCCAAGCTGGTGTCGAAGATCAACAGCGTCATCGAGGCCGACGAGGAGACGGACCGTGAGCGCGCCGCCTTCAACGCGCTCACGTCGCCCGAGCTCGGCGTGGTCGCCGAGGACGAGCTCTCGGCCACCATCGACAAGCTGCTGGTCAAGCTCTCCGTCCCCGACGACGACTGCGAGGGCGTCCGCGACGCGGCGCTCCGGCTGCTGTCCGGCGACACGCCCGCGCCCCTCGCCAAGGTGCAGGCCGCGGTGAAGACCGCGCTCGGCACCGAGTCGAGCGGGCTCGGACTGCCCGACCAGGAGGCCGTGTCCGACGCCGTGACCAAGGCGCTCAAGGCGCTCGGCGTGGACGAGCGGACCGAGAAGGCCGTCTTGGAGCGCGCCGTGGCCATGCTCTACGACACCATCCCCGCGACCCCGGCGGCCATCCGCAGCGCCGTCGCCTGGGCCATCCAGCTCGACGCCCTCACTGTCGCCGTGGACGCCATGCTCGACGAGCTCGACATCCGGAGCGACCGGCGCTTTGCGGTCCGCCACCAGGCCGTCCTCGACCTCGAGCGACGCGACACCATCGACAAGGCCGCCATCCAGGACGCCATCGCGAAGCGGCTCGACGCCGAAGGCATCGACGTCGAGACCGAGGCGCTCAAGCGCAGCGTCGGCAGCCACGCGTCCAAGCACTCCACCGACGGGCCCGCGGTCGACGAGCTCGAGACGCTCGGCGGCTCCCTCGACCAGAGCAACGAGGAGGCAATGCACGAGGCGATGCTCAAGGCGGTGCCGCCGCCGGGCGTGGTCATCGCCGACACCAACTGGGGCAACGGCGACACGCAGACGATGTTCTCGGTTGGCCTCGACCCGGTGTCCGGTGACCTCGAGCTCTTCGAGATGAACAGCGACGGCAGCGGGCTGCACAAGGCCGACAAGGACACCTGGGTGTCCGACCCGTCGTGGCGCGTCTTCGACGACCCCGACCAGTACGGAGGTCTCGACTGAGCCGCGGTCAGTCGAGCAGCGCCGGCTCGGCCATGACCCGGGCCGCGGCCACTACCTGCGCGGCGTAGCCGTTGAGCAGCCCGGCGTCGATGAGCGCGAACGCGTCGTTGGTGCCGCCCTTGGCGATGGCCCGGTCCACCGCCCGGGGCCCCTGGTTGTAGGCCGCGAGCGCGAGCGGCCAGTCGCCATAGCGGTCGTGCAGGTCGGTGAGGAGCGCCATCGCTGCCATGGTCTCGAGCTCTGGATCGAAGCGCTCGTCGCGGTCGCCGTCCACCGTGAGCCCGTAGTCACGCGCAGTGGGGGCGATGAACATCCAGAGGCCCCGGCCGGGGATGGTGCCGGGCGCTGCGGAGCGCGGCTCGGCAGCGCCGGGCGCGCCCCAGTTGCTGTAGCCGGACTCGACAAGTGGCACGGCGTTGAGCCAGGCGGGGAGGCCGGCCTCGGCCAGGGCACCATCGACGAGGGGCGCCCAGTCGGGCTGGCGATCGAGCCCGCGCCGCACGAACTGTGGGTAGCGGGCGCGCATCTCGACCAGCGCGCGGCGGACGGCGTTGGAGCTTCGTCCGGGTGCCCGCGCCGACGACCGAGGAGGTTGAGCGCCTGGTCGAACAGGTCGCTTCCCGGGTGACGCGGTGGCTGGCCAAGCGAGGCTTCGG
>JBDQIL010000154.1:0-7643 GCA_040264415.1 Myxococcota bacterium | reverse complement strand
GGGGACCGGCGGCGGCGTCCGGGTGGGCCTCGGCTCGCTCTTCCTCGCGGGCGAAGGGCGGGCGCTCGGCCAAGGCGCCTGGATCGGTCGCGGCACCGTGGGCCTCGACCTCTTCAGCCGATCCGAGACGGTCGACCTCACGGTCGGCGGCTTCGCCGGCATGACCGGCGGCCTGGTGCCCAACCTGGGCGCGACCCCCACGTACGGCGTCGAGCTGGGGCTCGGGGTGAACGCCGGCCGCTTCTCCGCCCGCTACCGCCGCGCCATGGGCCTCACCGGCGCCTGGACGGGGGCGCTGAGTGAGGACGAGCTGCGCGCGGGCTGGCGCTTCGGAGAGGAGCAGCGCCTCTTCGCCTTCGGCCAAGCCGTGGCTCTGCGCGCCTCCCACCCCGACGCCACCGACGCCGTGGGCCTGGGCGCCGGGCTCTCCCTGTCGTTCTGACGGGGGGCGGCCGCGGCCAGGCCGCTCAGCCCTCCTCGTCGGGGACCTCCTGCCCCTGCTCCTTCAGCCACTCGCGCATGGTGTCCTTGTCGAGGGCCTTCTCCAGCGCCGCCTCGGCCGTGATCTTGTCCTCCAGCAGCAGGTCGCGCAGGCTGTAGTCCATCGAGATCATGCCCATCCGCTTGCCGGTGGAGATGTAGCCGGTGATCTGCGTGGTCTTGCCCTCGCGCACCATCGACGCGAACGTGGGCGAGCCGAAGAGCACCTCGACCGCCGCACACCGACCACCCTTCTTTCGGCGGAGCAGCTGCTGGGCGAGCACCCCCTGCAGCACCGTCGCGAGCACGGCGCGCACGCCCTCCTGCCGATCCGACGGGAAGACGTTGATCACGCGGTCGACGGTCTTGGCTGCCGAGTTGGTGTGCAGCGTGCCGAACACGAGCAGGCCCGTCTCGGCGGCCGACAGCGCCATCTCGATGGTCTCGAGATCGCGCATCTCGCCCACCAGGATGCAGTCGGGGTCTTCGCGCACGGCCGACCGCAGGGCGTTGCGGAAGGACTTGGTGTCTTTGCCCACCTCGCGCTGGGTGACGAGCGCCTTGATGTTGTCGTGGACGAACTCGATGGGGTCTTCGATGGTCACGAAGTGCATGGCCCGGGTGCGGTTCATCTCGTGGATGATGGCCGCGAGGGTGGTGGACTTGCCCGACCCCGTGGGCCCCGTGACCAGCACCAGCCCGCTGGTCATCTTGACGATCTTGTGCACGCCGGCGGGCATGCCGAGCATGTCGAGGGTCATGATCTTGGTGGGGATGATCCGAAAGACGGCGCCCAGCCCCCGCTCCTGCTTGAACATGTTCACGCGGAAGCGCGACAGCCCCGGGATCTCGTAGGCGTAGTCGGTGTCGCCCTTCTCTTTGTAGTCCTCCCACAGGTGCTTGGGCGTGATGGGCTGCATCAAGCGCACGAAGTCGGCGTCGGTGAGCACCCGATAGCGGATGGGCTCGACCCGCCCCGAGTTGCGGAAGATGGGCGGACGCCCCACCGACAGGTGCAGATCGCTCGCGCCGCGGTCTTTCATGAGCTTCAAGAAGCGGTCGATGGCGTGGGCGCGGGGGGCCGCGGCCGGGGGTGTCGGGTCGCTCATTTCGCCTCCTCAGCGGCGTCTGCCTTGGCGTCGGGGTCGAGGCTGGTCTGCTTCTGGATGAAGCCGGGCGCGCACATCGGCGCGAACACGTCGGGCGACTCGGCGCGCATCCAGGCCGTCTCGGGGGTGATGATCTTCGACTCGACCAGCTCCTCGAGGGCCACATCGACCGTCTGCATGCCGTGGCGACGCCCGATCTGCATCTGGCTGGGGATCTGGTAGGTCTTCTCATCGCGGATGAGGTTGCCCACGCTGAACGTGTTCTTGAGCAGCTCGAACACCGCGACCCGGCCCTCGCCGTCGTGGCGCGGGATGAGCGACTGGCAGACCACCCACTTGAGCGACTCCGACAGCGACGTGCGCACCTGCTGCTGCTCTTCGGGCGGGAAGCTCTGGATGAGCCGCTCGACCGTCTGGACCGCAGACGTGGTGTGCATGGTCGCGATGACGAGGTGACCGGTCTCGGAGGCCTCGAGGGCCATCCGGATGGTCTCGGGGTCGCGCATCTCGCCGACCATGATGACGTCGGGGTCTTGCCGCAGCGCCCCCCGCAGGGCGCGGGCGAAGCTCTCGGTGTGCTTGCCCACCTCACGCTGGTTCACCAGGGCGGTCTTCACGGGGTGCACGAACTCGATGGGGTCTTCGAGCGTGATGACGTGGGTGGACTTGGACTCGTTGATGAGGTTGATGATGGCAGCCAGGGTCGTGGACTTGCCCGACGACGCTGGCCCCGACACCATGATGAGGCCCTGGTGGTAGTCGAGCAGCTCGGTGAGCTTGCCCGGCAGCCGGATGTCGGCGAACGTGGGTGGCACGTTGGGGATGACGCGGAAGGCCGCGCCGATGCCCTTGCGCTGCACATAGGCGTTGGTGCGGTACCGCCCGACCTCGGGGATGGCGTAGCAGAAGTCGAGCTCGCCCACGTCCTTGAACTGAGCCCGCTGCTTGGGAGAGAGCAGGCTGAGCACGGCCTTCGAGGTGGAGGAGGCCGAGAGCGCCGGCCAGCCGTCCATGCGCTCGAGCTTGCCGTTGATCCGGATGAGCGGCGGCTCGTCCATGCTGATGTGCATGTCGGACGCCCCCATCTCGCGGATCTGCGCCAGCAGCTTGTCGATGGGACGTGACAGCGAGTCGCTGTGAACCGCGGACGTGGGCTCGCTCTTGCTGCCATCCACCGCGACGTTCAGCCGCGCCGACAGGTCGCGCACCACCTCAGCGGCGCGGGTGCGCACCTCACTCGAGGGGTCCTTCTGGATGACCTGTTGGAGCAGCGGGATGAGGCGCTTGTCGTCGAAGCGGCCGAAGGCCCGAACGATCTCGCCGCGCACCTCGGGGCGCTTGTCGCGCAGCTGCTTGGAGAGGTGCTTGAGCGCCGCCGGCGAGCCGATCTGGGCGAGGGCGTCGATGGCGGCCCAGCGGGTGTCCTCGTCGTCGAGGGCCTCGACCAGGTGCGGCAGGGCGTCGGTGGAGCCGATGCGGCCGAGGGTGTCGCAGGCGGTGATCCGCAGCCACCAGTCCTCCGACTTCAACAGCCGCGCCACCGGCGGCACCACCCGGGGGTCGTCGAATTGCTCGGCCAGCACCAGCGCGCTGGTGCGGATGTGCTCTTCGGGGTGGTCGAGCAGCTCGAGGGCGGGCTGAAAGGCCCGGTCACCGAAGGTCTGCACCGTCTCGATGATGCGGGTGCGCAGCCAGCCCACGAGCTCCTTCGAGTACTCGAGGATGTCGAGCAGGACGTCTTTGTCGGAGCCCGTCTCGAGCAGGATGGCCACGCTCAGCCGGCGGGTGGCGTCGTCGCCCTCCCCCAACAGCTGCAGCATCTTCATGCGCATGCCCTTGGGGTCGGCGGCCGCCCGCGAGCGCAGGTAGCGCGAGGCGTGGTCGCGCGCGGTCGCGTCGCCGTGGGCGAAGCGGTCGATCATCAGCTCGGTGACGCGCGGGTCTTCGATGTCGGTGACCGCCTCGAGGGCCACGGTGGACAGGTCGCCCTCGGCCCGAGCCAGGCCCAAGAAGAGGTCGAGGTGGGCGTTGACCTTGTTGTCATGGACCAGCCCCCGAGCCGCCGTGACCTGCACCGACGGCGGCGCCTCCTCGAGGGCGCGCAGCAGCCACTTCTCACGGGCGGCGCCCTTGGCCTCCATGGCGAGCTGCCAGCCGAGGCGCTGCGCGCGCTTGTCGGGGTTGTGGACCAGCTTGCCGAGCGCCTTCTCGACCGCTTCTTCGGGCATGCGGGGCACGAGGCGCTGCACGAAGGCGATGGCGTGCCGAGACTGGCTGGGGAGCTGGCCAAAGAGCGCGTCGACCGAAGCCACGTCGGCGCCCTCGAGAAACTTCTCGACCCCGACTTGTCGGATGCCCGAGTCGGACGACCAGATCAGGGGGATGGCGTCCCGCGACTTCACCCGGGCGTCTTTCAACTCCTGGATGAGCGCGTCCTTCTCTTCTGCGTTCTTCCAGTCGTTCGCCTTCGCGCGCTCGATGGGCTTCTTGAGCCCGAAGATGCCCAATGCCATGCGGCCTCCTGTCAGCGCCGACGAGTATAGAACGCCGACCAGCCACGCGCGGAGGATGCTCCCACCGTGGGGCACATCGCGGAGGGATCGCCTGTGTCGGCCGGGCGCGCGGCCGCTACTGGGCCAGCACGCCCGCCAGGCCGAGCACCACAGCCAACACGGTGCTGACCGCGAGCACGACCCCCACGATGAGGAACAGCTTGAGCCAGGCGAAGGGCGCCTTGCCGGACAGCCGGCCCGTCTGGCCGTTGATGACCACCCGGTAGACTTGGTCCTTGAAGCGCCAGGCGCCCACGTACACCGGCAGCAACACCGGCCGCCCAGACAGCTCGGACAGCACGCTGGCGGCGTTCATGCGTGACGCGCTGTGGGCCTTCTTGAGCTGGGCAGCGTGGGCCGCCTCCATGGCCTCGACCGCCTGCGCCCGCGCCGCGTCGCGCGACAGCTTGCCGGGCTCGAAGGGGTCTTCGGCGGTGTGGGGGTCGTAGGGCAGCTCATCGGTGTGCCGGAAGGGCGCGATGGCGGTGAGCTCGCCCCGGCTGATGGCCGTCGACGAGGGGACCACCACGCCCTCGAGGTGCGCGGTGTCCTGCCCCGTGATCGGGCGCTTGCCCGACGGCGTGGGCGCCGACACCAGGCCCGCGAAGTGGGTCTCCACCTGCCCCGACCACGCCCAGGCCGCCAGGTTCACCCGCTCGAGGTCGAGCTCGGCGTCGCGGATGGCCTTGGGGTGCCAGAAGCTCCCCCGGGCCCACTTGCGAAAGACGTTGTCGGCCTCGTCCGGCTCGATGGCGAAGGGGATGTGGGTCTTCGGCTGCTCGATGCGGGCGTCGAGCGCCGCGGTCGAGAGCGCGTCGGAGCCGCAGTAGACGCAGCGGGGCACCGACGTGCCGGCCTCGTGGGCGACGGCCCCCCCGCAGCTCGAGCAGGTGACGGCGACGATCGTGCTCACCGCAGGCCTCCTGCGTGTTGGTTGAGCAGCGCGGCGACGGCCGTGAAGCCCCCCGCGCAGATCAGCGCCATCGCCAGCAGGCCGAGCACCAGGGCCACGATGGCCACGATCTTGAGGGTGGAGCGGGGCACCGACCCCACCACCTCGCCGGTCTGGCCGTTGACGTTGAGGCGGATGACCTCGCCCTTCCACTTCCAGGTCGCGATCCAGACCGGCAGAAGCACGAGACGCACGGCCTGCACCTCGACCGAAGAGGTGGTGTTCAGCCCGCGGGAGCTGTCTCCAGGCAGGAACTTGGAGATGGCCCGGCGCTCGAACCGCTCGAGCTCGTCGGCGGCCACCCGCCGGGCCTCGGCGTGGTCCACGCTGGGCAGCTCGGCCACCAAACCCGCCACCCGCTCGGGCGCGTAGGGCAGCGCGCGACCCAGATCGAAGGGCTCGAGCTCGTTCGCTTCAGCCTCGGGCAGGCCCCGCGACCCGCTCACCAGGTGGTCCTGGTAGGCGGCCGCGTGGGTGCCGGAGGTCGTGTGCCAGTCGGTGTGCTTCTTCTGTCGGGTGCGGGTCTGGGTCTTTCCGTTGACCGTGACGGTGTAGGTCTCAGTCGAGTACCAGGTGATGCCCACCTCGGCGCGCCACTGGCTGTGGGCGGTGG
Organism: Myxococcota bacterium; assembly: GCA_040264415.1. GTDB lineage: Bacteria > Myxococcota_A > UBA796 > UBA796 > UBA2385 > M30B51. The sequence continues at coordinate 1,937 of JBDQIL010000154.1, read as the reverse complement.
CGTCGTGGACCCAGAACGGCACCAGCACGGCCTTCAGCTCTTCGGGCCGGCCGGCCTTTCGGACGGCCTCGGGGGCCAGCCAGCGCCCGGACAGGTGCTGGGCCAGACGCCCGGCCGCCTGCTTCGCGTCGAGCTCGAAGGGCGCCACCGCGTCGATGGGCTCGGCGTCGGTGTCGGCGCTCTTGACCAGCGGCGTCTCGCAGAACGCGCACAGCTGAGACAGCACGGTGGCCGGGAAGGCCACCTCGGCCCCGCACCCCGGGCAGTCGTAGCGCTGGACCGCGTCGCTCACCCGGCGCCCAGGGCGCGGTTGCCGCTGCGGGGCTTGGCGGCGTCCTCGGCGAGGCGCTTCTTGACGCCCGCCCACCGACAGATCGGGCAGACGTTGGCGTCGTGGCTGCGGGCCGGGCAGTACTCGCGGCCGAAGAAGATGATCTGCAGGTGGAGCTTGTTCCACCGGTCTCGCGGGAAGAGCCGCTTGCAGTCCGCCTCGGTCTTCTCGACCTTGGACCCGTCGGAGAGCCCCCACCGCCAGCAGAGCCGCTGGATGTGGGTGTCGACCGGGAAGCTCGGGTGCCCGAAGGCCTGCGCCATCACCACGCTCGCGGTCTTGTGACCCACCCCGGGCAGCGCCTCGAGGGCCTCGAAGCTCTCGGGCACCCGACCTCCGTGACGCTCCATGAGCAGCGCGCCCAGCCGCACGAGGTGGCGCGCCTTGGTGTTGGCGAAGCCGATCTGGCGGATGAGGTGCTTGACCTCGGGCTCGGGGGTGGCCGCGAGGGCGGCGGGGGTCGGCGCGCGCCGAAACAACGCCGGCGTGACCTCGTTGACCTTCTTGTCGGTGGTCTGGGCCGACAACAGCACCGCCACGAGCAGGGTGAAGGGGTCCTGGTGGTCGAGGGGCACCGGCGTGACCGGGTACAGCGCCTCGAGCACCCGCTGGATCTCGGCCACCTTCGCGGCCTTGCGGACCGGGGGCGCGGGCAGGTCGAGGGCGTCGGCGCGGTCGGACATCGGTCAGTTCATCGCGAAGGGCTCGGCGAGGTCGAAGGGGGCGACCTCCGCCTCGAAGGTAGAGCCGTCGTCGCGCTCCATCTGGTAGGTGCCGTGCATCGCGCCAAAGGCGGTGTCGAGCGGCGCCCCCGAGGTGTAGCGGAAGCTCTGACCCGGCTCAAGCCGGGGCTCTTCGCCCACCACGCCGGCGCCTCGAACGTGCTCTTCGGTTCCGTGGCTGTTGGTGATGACCCAGTGCCGCGACCGGAGGGTGGCGGGCGACTCGCCGACGTTGGTGACCGTGACCCGGTAGGCGTGCACCCAGAGGCCCCGCGCGGGGTCGGAGCGCTCTTCGAGGTAGCGGCTGCGCACCTCGACCCGGATCCCCTCGGTGGTTGCGGTGCTGATGGCGCCCTCCCGTCTCCGTCGCGACGGCACCGTACCTCGCGCGCCCCCACCAGGGTAGGTCCATCCCCTCGCCCCCCGCCGGCGCACGCAAGGTCGCGTCGGGGGTGGTCGCAGGCCCTCGGCGTGCCTACGGTTTGGCGAGAACACGTGGTTGGAAGGGAGCGCGGATGGCAGGTGACGACAAGAAGGGCCCCCCCCGGCCCCCAGACGAGCGGCGCGACCGCCAGGAGTCGACGCTCGTCAAGGAGCGCACCCGGAAGCCCCGTCGATACAAGGTGTTGATGCACAACGACGACTACACCCCGATGGAGTTCGTCGTGCTCGTCCTCGAGCAGGTCTTCTACCGAACCAAGGCGGAGGCCACGCGCATCATGCTGACCGTCCACAACGACGGCGCCGGGATCGCCGGCGTCTACTCCCGCGAGGTGGCCGAGACCAAGGCCGCCGACTGCATCCGCCTGGCCCGCTCAGAGGGCTACCCGCTGCTCGTCACCACGGAGCCCGAGTGACCGCGCCCCGCTCCCCCTCGCCGAGCC
>JBDQIL010000153.1:0-7649 GCA_040264415.1 Myxococcota bacterium | reverse complement strand
GCCTCACCGACCACGTGGTAGAGGTGGCTGTGCCGGTTGAGCGCGGCCACGAGGTCGGCGACGCGTCGCGCCGCGCGGTCGGCGTCGAGCGCCCGCCACCGCGCCCGTCGCGCGGACAGGTCGTCGGGTGAGAGCGAGTCGGGGGACGGGCGTTCGGGGGCCATCGGTGCTCCGGCGGCGCCGGGGCGGGAGCCCGCCGCCGCGAGCCCGCTCCTATGGGCGGCGGCAGGCCCGGTCAACGCCCCGCAGCGCCCCCGGACCGCCAGCGTCCGCCGATCGTCGGGGTCGCCCCTCAAGGCCAGCGCGACCGGTCCGAAGGGGGGACACACGGCGGAGGAAGCCATGGACCAGACCCCCGCGTCGCGGACACCCCGCCGCGACCGCACCGCCCACACCACGCTGCCCACCGCCACCGCGGTGCTGGCCCACGTGGTCCGCATCGCCGGTGACACCGACCGGCCCATCATCGAGCTGGGCCAGGCCTGCGCGCTCGACTCCGGGTTGACCGTCGAGTTGCTGCGCGCCGCCAACAGCGCCTGCCAGCGGTCTGGCGACCCCATCCGCAGCGTGCCGGCGGCGGTGATTCAGCTCGGCGCCCGCGCGGTCCGCGCGGCCGCCATCACCTACACGCTCCGCACCGCGGTGAGCGGCCTCCCCCTCAAGGAGTTCGACATCCGGGGCTTCTGGGAGGACAGCCTGCGCCGCGCGGCCGCCGCGCAGCTCATCGCCGAGGAGACTGGCTACGAAGACCCGCACGAGGCCTTCGCGGTCGGCCTCACCCAGGAGATCGGCACCCTGCTGCTCGCCGCCCGAAACCCCGGCGCGAGCGGGCACCTGCAGCGGCTCCGCAACCGGCCCAGCCAGACCCGCATCGAGGCCGAGGCGGTGCTCACCGGGCAGAGCCATCCCGTCGCCCTGGTCGAGAGCGGCCTGCTCGAAAACCTCCCGCCGTCCTACCGCTTCGCGATCCGCCACCACCACGCTCCGCCCGCCGGCCGCACCGCGAAGCACCGCCTCGCGCGGATCGCGCAGGCCGCCGACCTGCTCGCCGACGTGGTGCTGGCCTTCCCCAAGCGCCGCTGCCTGATGGACGCCAACCGCGCGCTGGCGGCCCTGGGGCTGAGCGGACGCCTGCCCGTGCTGGTGGACACCCTCGCCGCCCGGGTGCTGCGGCACGCCCGCGACTTCGAGATGGATGTGGGCGAGCAGCCCGGCATGGAGTCGGTGCGCGAGGCCGCCGCCGCGGCGCTCAAGCGCCTCGACCGGGAGGGTCCGCTGCCCGCGCTCAAGCTGGAGCCCCCCCCCGTTCGTCCTGTGCGCGGACCGCTGCGACGCGACGCCTTGACTGGACTGCTCGGCCACCGCGCCTTCCGGGTGGAGCTGTCGGCCCGCGCGCGCCAGAAGGGACGCGTGCTGAGCCTCTTGCTCATCGACCTCGACCACCTCAGCCGGATCAACGACGCCTTCGGGCGCGAGGCCGGCGACCACGTGCTCAAGCAGGTCGCCGACCAGATCCGACGCGTGGCCGGTGGGCGCGACCAGGTGGCGCGGATCGGTGGCGAGGCGTTCGCGCTCCTCTTGGTGGATCTGGACGGCCGGCGCGCCCGACGCATCGGCGAGCAGCTGCGACGGGTCGTCGCGGGGCTGACGCTCCCCTGGGCCGACGCACAGCTCCACCTGACCATCAGCATCGGTGGCGCCACCACGACGGGCTCGACCCAAGCGGAGGCGCTGGTGTCCGCCGCCGATCAGGCCCTCTACCGGGCCAAGCACGAGGGCCGGGACCGCGTGCGGTGGGACGGAGAGGCCCCCTGCCCAGCGGTGGACGTGCCGGGCGTCTCTGGCGCCGCCTGAGCCCGCCGGCCCGGTGGTCAGCCCACCAGCGCCGCGATGGCGGGCGCCCGCAGGGCGACCTGGTCGCCACCTGGCGCGCGCACCTCGCGCAGCAATCCGGCCTGGAGGAGCGGCCCATCGACCTCGGGCTGCTGCACCGCGGCGGCCCCATCGATGAGCGCGTGCAGGCGATCGGCCAGCGGATCACATGCCGCCACGATGTCGACCGCGCCGCGCATCTCGTCAGCCAAACGCCCCATGCTGCCGATGAGGTCGGCGCGGCGGAGCGGCAGCGTGCCGCGCTCGCGGGCCGCCGCACCCACCGCATCGACCAGGCTGGGGATCCCACCCGTGAACCGCGCCACCTGCTCGAGGTGTCGCAGGGGCATGGGCCCCGCCTGCCCCACGATGGCCGCAGCGGCTTCGGCTTCACCGAAGTCGGCGAGGTCGAGGCGGGGGGCGTCGCCCACCCGCAGCCAGCGCGCCGCGCGCGAGCCCGCGAGCAACAGCGTCAGGCGCCGGCCCTCAGGGTGGCGCTCGGTGTACTCGTCCCACGCACTCGTGAGATCTTCGATGACGTCGAAGGGCAGGTGCTCCGCACCATGGGCGAGCAGCGCCACGCGGTGGGGCGCTGAGGCGTGCACCTCTTCGACGAGCTGCTCGAGCGACCACCGGAAGCCCCGCCGATCGGCGATCGTGGTGGGCGGGCGCCCCCGCCAGCCCCGCTGCCCCAGCTTACCGAAGACGTGCTGGATGTACTGCCACGCCTCGCCGGCCGAGCGATCCTTGAGGGGGCGGAGATCGACGGTGCGGCAGCCGATCGCCGGCTCGCCCACAGCGAGGTCGAGCGCAAGATCTTCGAGGAACCGCGCCGAGGCGCCCCACCGTGGCGTGAGCAGCACCACGGGCTCCATTCGGCGCAGGTGCGCCCGGGCCTTTCGGGCCGCCCGACCGCGGAGCGCGGTCTCGAGATAGTGCTGCTCGGGGTTGAAGCGCGCCGGCGCCGGACGCGATCCGGTGCGAGCGCCCATCCGAATTCGGCGGGCCAGGCGAGACATCCACTCTCCATCGACGGTCCCCCGCTGCATCGGGCCCCGAGAGCGGGGCGGAGATAGGCAGAAGGGCGGTCCTTCGAATCCTATGGACCTACGCCTCAACGTGTCAACAACCTACCTGAAGTGATACCTTAGGGATCTACCGAGAGCCTGCATGACGAGCCGAAGGTCCAGGGCGCAGCTCGTGCCCAACGCGAACGATCCCCGGGTGTTGATCCGGATGATCGGGCTGATCGCGGCGGGGCTTCGGCGCCCTGGCGCGCTGGCCGAGGTGCTCGATGTCGAGCTTCGAACGGTGCACTACTACACCCAGGCCGGCGAGTGGCTGTCGCTCCTCGACACCGACGGCGAGGTGCACCTGACGCGCCTGGGCCTCGAGCTCGCCTTCGCCGACCCCAACCGCCGCTTGCGCCTCTACGCCGAGGCGGTCTGGCGCAACGACTTCGCCCGCGCGCTCCTCGGCGGCCACCGCGCGATGCCCGACGCCGACACGATCGCCCGGTTCATCCTCGAGCAAGAGCCAGAGCTGGCCCCCAGCACCGCCCGTCGCCGGGCGAGCGCCGTGCGCAGCCTGCTGGAGCCGGCCTTCTCGCGAAAGCCCAGCGCCCGGAAGGCCCGCGGGGTGCAGCTCGCCCTGCCCTTCGGCGCCCCCGCAGACGGCGCCCGCGCGGCCGACGAGCCGGTCGATCTGCGCGCCGGGCTCGAGCGCAGCCCCGACGTCTACGCGCGCCTCTACCGGGCGCTCCTCGACCACGGCGAGCTCGCCACCAGCCAGGTGCGCGCGCTGCTCGACGGCATCGGCGGGTCGAACTGCCCCCTCGGGCCCTACATCGAGATGGCCGTGCAGCGCGGCGATGCCCGACGCATGGGCGACCGGCTGGTCGTGACGCCGGGCGCCGTGCGGCGCCGCGACCTCGCGGAAGACGGCGTGCTCATCGCCCTCACCGACCCCGAATACCGCCGCTGGCTGCGGGGGCTCGTGGCCCGCGCCAAGGGCGAGATCGCGCCGGCTGCGGGCGCGTCTGGCGCGGTGGGCGAGCGGGTGGACGCCCAGGCCCTCATCGCCGAGCGAGAGCATGAGCGGCGCGGCCGCCGCTTCGCGACCTGGGACCTGCGCATCTTCGACCGGGTCTTGGCCCCGCGGCAGGTGCGCCGCGCCCTCAGCGCGGTGCTGCCCGGCCGCGATCCCCTGGCGCTGCCGGTCGCCGGCGACCCCGGCGCAGACCTCCCCTTCACCGAGGGCGCCTTCCTCGACCTGCTCGACCTGCCCGACCTGCCGGTCTGCCTGCCGTCGAGCCTGTCCGAGGTCGCGGGTGGGGTCACGGCCGTCAACGCACAGCTGCAGCGGCTGCGCGCTGGCCCCGCTCGGGTGCGCCTGCCCGGCCCCCTCGACCGACGGGCGCGGGTCCATGGCGCCGTGCTTCACCCCGGCGAGTCCCTCCCCCGCGCGGTGCCCGACAACCACACCCTGCGCATCCGGCTCATGACCCACGCGCCCGCCATGGCCCTGTTCACCGCCTTGCTGCTGATGGACCGGCGCACCGACCTGCCGCTGCGGCTCGTCGACCGCGGCGCGGGGCCCCTCGTGCGCTGGGGGGTCGATGTGGTGGGCCCGCTGGTGGAGGTGCTCGACGCCTTCTGTGTGGGTCAGGGGTGGATGTGCGCGCGCCCGCTGTACGGCGGCCTCGACGGCCCCACCCTCGAGGCGGTCGCCCGCGCGCTGGGCATCAGCACCCGCGCCGGCCGCCGCGTGGTCATGGAGGAGGCGCTGTTCGTCCGGCTGCAAGAAGACATCGAGGCCCGCCTCACCTACGAGGCCCTGCTCCCGTTGGTCGGCCGCCTGCAGGGCTGGCTCGACCAGCACCAGCCCCGAACCGACCCCGACGACGAGCCGCCCGAGCCGCGCCGGCCCACGCCGTGAGCGGGCGCTGGGACCTCCTCTTCGTGTACGGCAGCCTCATGCGGGGGCAGCGCGCCGACGGCTACCTCGCCCACCTCGCGGTCGCGCCGGCCACCTGCCACGGGTGGCTGCACAAGGTGCCCGCCGGCTACCCCGCGCTGGTCGCCGATCCCTCTGGGCCCGAGATCCTCGGCGAGGTCGCTCGCTTCGACGACCCCAGCCTGCTCACCCTGCTCGACCTCTACGAGAACACCCGCGAGGGGATCTACCAGCGCGTGCGCGTCCCCATCACGGTGCGCGGCCGCGGCCTCGACGCCTGGGCGTGGGTCACCACACCGGCCCAGGTGCGCCGACACGGCTTCCACCGCCTCGACGCGCGGGACTGGCGCCACCTGTCGGGGAGCGGCGGCGGCCGCGGCTGAGGGCGCCCCTCAGGCCGTCGCGCGCGCCGCCGCGTCGATGGCGACCACGGCCCGCAGCAGCCGCTCCACCTGATCGAGCGGGACCTGGCAGGGTCCGTCGGACCTGGCCACCGCCGGGTCGTCGTGCACCTCGAGGAACAGGGCGTCGATGCCGGCGGCGGTCGCCGCCCGGACCAGGGGGCCTACCAGCTCTCGGTGCCCGCCCGACGCGCCGCCCAACGCGCCCGGCGCCTGCACCGCGTGGGTGCCATCGAAGCACACCGGCACGCCCAGGGCGCGGATGCGGAACAGGCTGCGCATGTCCACCACGAGGTCGTGGTAGCCAAAGGAGCTCCCGCGCTCGGTGACCAACACCCCGCCAGATCCGGCGGCCTCGAGCTTGGCCACCGCGGGCCCCACCTGGGACGGCGACAGGAACTGCCCCTTCTTGAGGTTGACCGGGCGGCCGGTGGCGGCGCAGGCCTCGAGCAGGTCGGTCTGACGACACAAGAAGGCCGGGATCTGGAGCAATTCGACCGCCTCGCCCACGGCGCGGGCCTGCCCCGGCAGGTGGACGTCTGTGGTCACCGGAAGGCCGGTGGCGTCTCGCACGTCGCAGAGCACCCGCAGCCCCCGGTCGAGGCCCGGCCCGCGAAAGGCGTCCCCCGACGTGCGGTTGGCCTTGTCGAAGCTCGACTTGAAGATCAGCGGCAGGCCGAGCCGCCCGCACACCTCGGCGAGGCCGTCGGCGATCCGCAGGACGCGGTCGCGCTCCTCGATGACGCAGGGCCCGGCGATCAGCACCAGCGGCGCGCCACCGCCGAGGGCGATCGACCCGGTCGGCCCCGCCACACGAACCGAGGCGACCCGCTGCTGCATCTTGCCTCCATGGACCGGCGATCTGCCCCGTCCGGCGGGGGGTCCCGCGCCTTGCGACCGGGGGAGGCCAACGATATCCCGGACAGTGAACACCGACCGACCCGGGCGACAGCGTGCACCGCGATCACCTCGTCCGTTTCCGGATCCTCGCCCTGTGCGCCGACTTCGTGGCCGTCGCGGGGGCTTGGCTGCTGTGGCTGTGGGTGCGGGTTCCGATCACCGACCTCCCCATCTGGTCGATCCTCAGCCCCGACGAGCCGCTGCTCCAGGCCCTGAAGGTGCCGCCCCACGCCACCATCGCGCCCGTCGTGGCCGCCGCGTGGCTCGTCGGGCTGGCCTCGGCGGGCCTCTACAGCCGATACCTGCGGCGCCAGACCACCGACCTCAGCCGCGTGGTCCGGGGCGTCGGCGCCGGCATGTTGCTGTTCCTCGGTGGGCTCTTCGCGGTGCAAGAGACCGACTGGCTCAGCCGGTCTCTCGTGTTCGGCTTCACGGTGGCCAGCGTCCCGGTCCTGATGCTCACGCACCGCGCGATCGAGCGCCTGCTGCACACCGGCTGGGTGGGCGTCGCGCCCTGGCGCATCTTGCTGGTCGGGTCCGGCTCCGAGGCCAGCACCGTGGCCCGCGCCGTGGCCGAGCACCCCCAGTGGGGGATCGAGATCGCCGGGCACATCTGGCGCGACCCCAACGACCCCGGCTCGCTCCTCGAGGCGCTGGGCTCGCTCCGCGACCTCCCCCGCATCGTCGAGTCAGCCCGCGTAGACCAGGTCTTCGTGGTCGGCACCGACTGGCCGGGTGACGAGCTGGGCCGCCTCGCCGACGCCTGCGAAGAGGTGGGCGTGCGCTTCAGCCTCGACGCGGGCTTCTTGGGCCTGGGCATCTCGCGGCCCCAGCTCGACTCCTTCGGCGGCTGGACCGTGCTGAGCTTCTCCGCGGTCCCCGAGGCCTCGGCGGCGCTGGTGGCCAAGCGGGTGCTCGACATCACAGCGTCGGGCCTCGCCCTGCTCCTGCTGTCGCCCCTCTTCGCCATCGTCGCGCTGCTCATCAAGCTGCAAGATCGGGGGCCCGTGCTCTTCGTGCAAGAGCGCAGCGGTCTGCACGGCCGCCCCTTCTCGATGCTCAAGTTCCGCACCATGGTCGTAGACGCCGAGGCGCGCCTCGCCGCGCTCCAGGCCGACAACGAGATGTCGGGCCCGGTCTTCAAGATGAAGCACGACCCCCGGATCACCGCGCTCGGGCGCTTCCTCCGCAAGACCAGCATCGACGAGCTGCCCCAGCTCTACAACGTGCTGCGGGGCGACATGAGCCTCGTCGGGCCCCGGCCCCCGATCCCCGCCGAGGTGGCCAAGTACGCCCGCTGGCAGCGGCGCCGCCTGAGCATGAAGCCGGGCATCACCTGCATCTGGCAGGTCTCGGGGCGCAACAACATCGACTTCGAGACGTGGATGCGCCTCGATCTGCAGTACATCGACAACTGGTCGCTCCGGCTCGACCTGTCGCTGCTGCTGCGCACCTTGCCGGTGGTGCTCCGCGGCACTGGCGCGAGCTGAGGCGCCGGCCGCGGCGCGGTCGCTATGATGG
>JBDQIL010000152.1:0-7676 GCA_040264415.1 Myxococcota bacterium | reverse complement strand
CATTAGGGGCCGGGGGACCCTCGGCCGAGCGACCCCATGGCCCGCAAACAGTCTGGCTCCACCAACGACAAGATCCGCATGATCGCCGAGAACCGCAAAGCGCGGCATGACTACGAGATCGAAGAGCGCATCGAGGTCGGCCTCTCGCTGGTCGGCAGCGAGGTCAAGACGCTGCGCAGCGGTCAGGGCAACATCGCCGAGGCCTACGTGCGCTTCGAGCGCGACGAGGCCTGGCTGGTCGACGCCCACATCCCGCCCTACCCCCAGGCCCACCAGTTCAACCACGAGCCGCGTCGCACCCGCAAGCTGCTGCTCAAGCGGAACGAGCTCGACAAGTGGGCGCGCAAGGTGCAGGAGAAGGGCCTCACGGCCATGCCGCTCAAGCTCTACTTCAACGGCGCCTGGGTGAAGCTGGAGATCGGCCTGGGTCGCGGTCGCAAGCTCTACGACAAGCGACACGCCCTCAAAGAGAAGCAGAGCAAGCGAGAGATGCAGCGCATGTTCCGCTGATCGCGCTTCGCGGCGGCCGATCGGCGGCTGCAGGTCAGCGGCCGGCCGAGGTCGGGGACCTGGGTTAGTCCTCCGGCCATGTCTACCGCTCTCGTCAGCCTGTTCTTCGTCGGCGCCCTCTCACCGGGCGTGCTCATGGGCCTCATCGCGGCGGGGTGGCTGGTGGCCGCCGGCGCGACCGCTTGGCGCGGCGCCGCCGGCGCGGCGGCGTCGGGCGCTCTCGGGCTGGGCGTCAGCCTCTACCTGGGGGCGCAGCACCACGCAGCGGCGGGCGCGAGCGCCTGCAACGTCTCCGAGGTCTTCAACTGCGATGTGGTGAACCGCAGCGAGTTCTCCGAGCTGTTCGGCATCCCCATCGCCTTCTTGGGCAGCGCATTCTACGGCGCCGTGCTCGTGGCGGGCCTGCTGGCCATGCGCCGCCCAGACGACCACAAGCGAGCCGGGCACGTCATCTTGACCGGCGGCGCGCTCTCGCTGCTCTACTCGGCCTTCCTGGCCGCGGTGTCCGCTCAGATGGGCGTCTACTGCCTGATGTGCATCTGCCTGTACGGCGCCAACCTCATCGTCACCGTGGCGGGCGTGCGCATGGCCCGCGACTCGGGCGAGGCCATGGGCCCTGGTCTCACGGCCGGCCTGATGGGCAAAGACGACAAGACCATCGGCGGCATGCTCACCGCTGGCCTCGTGGTCTTCATCGCGTCGATGGCTTGGTACAACTCGATGGAGCCGGTCAACCCCACGGCGGCCAACGCCGAGGCCGCCCAGGCCAACCCGACCGACCCCGCCGCCCTGAAGAAGCTCTACTCGGCCCCGGCCGGCGCCCTCGACCTCGACGGCACCGAGCCGGTGCTGGGCAGCCCGTCCGCCCCGTACCTGCTGGTCGAGTTCGCCGACTTTGAGTGCCCCTACTGCGGCATGGTCTTCCCCGAGCTCCACGACCTGGTCGATCAGAACCCCGACCTGCGCATGATGTTCAAGCACTACCCCATCTCGAATGTCTGCAACGACTCGGTCGGGCGGCCCGGTCACACCCTGGCCTGTGGGGCCGCGGCGGCGGCTGAGTGCGCGCGCCAGCAAGGCCGCTTCTGGGAGCTGTCCGAGCTGATGTTCAAGAACCAGCAGTTCCTCAACCCGCCCGACCTGGTCTTCATGGCCAAGCAGGCGGGCCTGGATGGCGCCGCCTTCGAGACCTGCGCGGGCGATCCTCGGGCGATGGAGGCCGTGAAGGCAGACATCGGGCACGCCCACACCGTCGGCGTCGCCGGCACCCCCAGCCTCTATCTAAAGGGAGTGGTGGGAGACGACTTCGTGCGGGTCGAGGGCGGCCCCGAAGAGATCCGGCTGCTGCTCCAGGCCGCCCGCGAGGGCGTGACCTTGGCTCCGCCCACCCCGGCGGGTTGAGCCGGTGGCCGACTCCTGGACCGAGCTGCGCCTGGTGGTGCCCCGCGGTCAGTCTGGCGCCGCGAGCGGTCTGATGTGGGAGCTGGGCGCGATCGGCGTTCAGGAGGACTACCTGCCGGGCGAGGCCCCGCCGGCCCGGCAGCCCTGGGACACCGGCGCGCCGCCGCCGCAGCCCCCCGACGTGCTGCTGCGCGGCTGGTGGGAGGGCGACGGTCAGCGGGCGCAGCGCAGCCTGACCGAGCGGGTCGCCGACTGGCTGCGGGTCGAGGGGCCGACCGCCCATCCCGTGCAGGCCGACGACTGGGCGGAGAGCTGGAAGCAGGGGCTGACCCGCGTGGTGGTGGGCGAGCTCGCGGTGGCGCCGCCGTGGCTCGCCGAGGCAGGCGATCTGGTCATCGAGCCGGGCATGGCCTTTGGCACGGGCGAGCACCCCACCACTCGGCGCTGCCTCGAGGGGGTTCAGCGCAACGCCCAGGCGGGCGCCACCTGCCTCGACGTGGGCTGTGGCACCGGCGTGCTCGCCTTGGCCGCCGCGCGCTTGGGCATGACCGCGACGGGCATCGACATCGACCCCGAGGCCACCCGCGCCTCTCGCGACAACGCGCGCGAGAACAGCCTGGCCGCAGACTTCTCGGTCACGCCGTTGTCCGAGCTCGTGGGCCCCTACGACCTCGTGGTGGCGAACGTCTACGCCGAGGTGCTGGTGGGCATGGCGCCCGATCTGCGCCGGCTCACCGGCGGCCGCCTCGTGCTCGCAGGCATCCTCGCGGATCGGGCTCCGGCGGTCGAGGCGGCCCTCGCCCCCATGCGTGTGGTGCTGCGGCAGCAAGACCAAGACTGGGTCTGTCTCGAGCTGGCGCCGTGAGCCTGCGCCGCTTCGCCAGCCCGCCGCTGCCGGCGGGGGGCGGGCGCGTTCGTCTCGAGGCGGGGCCCTCCCATCACCTGCTTCGGGTGACGGGCATCGCGCCGGGTGAGGCCGTCGAGCTGTTCGACGCGCTCGGTCAGGCCGCCCGCGCGGTGTTGGTGGGCGCCCAGGCCGGGCTCGCCGTGCTCGATGTCGAGCCGCCCGTGCAGCCCGAAGCGGGTCCGGCCCGGTGGTTGCTGCTCGGGCTGCTCAAGGGGGGCGCGCAAGACACGGCCATCCGCATGGCCACTGAGCTGGGCGTGGGGCACGTGGTGCCGGTGCTGGCCGAGCGCTCCGTGGCCCGTGGCGACCGCCGCGATCGCTGGGCCCGGGTCGCGGCCGCTGCGGTGGCGCAGTGCGGGCGGGCCGCGGCGCCCCAGCTGCACGCGCCGATGCCCCTCGCCGCGGCCCTCACGCAGCTGCCAGCCGACGTACGGCCGGTCATCGCGCTGCCCGGCACGGCGCTGGCTCCGGTGCCCGCTGGTGCGTTGGCGGCGCTCGTGGGGCCGGAGGGCGGCTGGACCGACGCTGAGGTCGCGGTCGCGGTCGATGCGGGCGCCGTGCCCCTGGGGTTGGGTGGCTTCGTCCTGCGGGCCGACACCGCGGTCGCCGCTGCCCTGGCGCGGCTCGGCTGACCGACGCGGGATCGGGTGCGGCGCGGATGCCCTCGCTGAGGGCCTGCGAAGCCGACTCGCCGATCCCACCGTGCCCCTGCACGTCCCAACGCAGCCGGGGCGGCGCGGCCCATCGCCACGCCGCCCCGGGGGGCGTCACCGGACCGAGGGCGCCGGTCAGTCTTCGCGGCGCCGGCGGGCGAGCGCGATGCCACCGAGCATCGGAATGATGGGGAAGAGCAGCGCGGCGGCGGCGGCGTCGTCGCTGCTGCCGCAGCCCGCCTCTTCGGTCGCCGAGGTGTCCACCCGGTCGATGCTGGTCTGGACGGCCTCGGGGTAGACCCAGATCTCGCCGAAGGCCCAGGACTGCTGGTCATCTTCATCGTTGATCAGCACGACGACCTCGTAGATCTCACCCGTGGCGTCTTCTCCGCCAGGCAGCTCTTCGGGGGCCATCCAGGTGATGGTCTGGGCCGAGGGGCTGGCGATCGAGGTGTGGCCCTCGGTGCTGAGGCGCGGATCTTCCTGCCAGGCGAACTCGAGCTCGTCGCCGTCGCGGTCGTAGACCGACACGGTCATCGTCACCGACTCACCCACCCCGATGGCGGCCTTCGACATCTGAATGCCGCCGTAGATCACGGGAGGCGAGGTGAGCTCGATGCACCCGACCTCGTCTACGCGACCATCGCAGTTGTTGTCGTAGTCGTCGCAGTACTCGATCGAGGTCGGGTTGACGTCGGGGTCGCTGTCGTTGCAGTCGAGGTCGAGCTCGGTGAAGCCGTCGCCGTCGTCGTCGTACAGGCTGGTCATCTCGTCGACCACGCCGTTGCAGTTGTTGTCCTTCTGGTCGGGCTGCTCCATCGCGCCCGGGTAGGTGTCCGGGTCGTTGTCGTCGCAGTCGCCGTCGAACTCGGTGACCGAGTCGCCGTCGTCGTCACCCGTGGTGGTGCGCTCGTCGATCGCGCCGTCGCAGTCGTTGTCCTTGCCGTCGGGCAGCTCGGCCGCCGAGGGGTAGACGGTGACGTCGTTGTCGTCGCAGTCGATGAACTCGTCGCCGGGGTTGTCACCCCAGCCGTCGCCGTCGTCGTCGGAGTCGGGGTAGGCGGCCTTATACAGCACCGTGGTCGAGGCGTAGGCCCGGTTCTCGGACTGGTCGGTCACCGTGACGAGCAGGGTGTCGGTGCCGTCTTCGAGGTATCCGGGGTCGATCTCGACGAAGACGTGGCCGCTCGCGTCGTCGGCCGCGCAGTCGGCGATCTTGGTGGCCCCCCGCAGGCTGCGGATCTTGCAGATGAGGGTGTCGGCGGGCTGGTTGAAGTCGAACATGTCGACCTCGACGGTGAGCGGCCCGCCAGCGCGGTGGACGTAGCCGACCGGGGGGTTGTGCACCTCGACCGTGGGCGGACGGTTCTCCGGGTCGGAGCCCACGTTGCCCTTGATGGACACGGCCACGTCGGGGGAGTCGGAGTCGTCGGAGTTGACGTAGGCCGAGCAGATGGCGGGGTCGATGTCGGTGGGGTCGAAGCGGACCTGGAACAGGGTCGAGGCCTCTTCGGGCAGCACGCCGTTGAAGCTGTCGGTGTTCAGGGTGAAGGCGTCGTCGCAGGGATCTTGATCACCGACGCACTCGACGCAGTCGTGGGGGCCGTCGTAGGTGCTGCAGTCGTAGGCGCGGCAGATGGTGGGCGTATCGACGTTCAGGTCGCCGTCGCCGACGTTGTGCACGTAGACGTACCGGGAGAACGACTCGCCGGTGTAGTGGTGGCCCATGTCGACCGTGGGGGAGCGCACCAGGATGTTTCCGACACCCTGGATGGCCGAGCCCTCCATCAGCAGCACCTTGCGGAACTGGTCGGGGTCGCGGAAGTAGCTGGGCTCTTCTTCGTCTGCGATCTGCTCCGAGGTGAGGGGCTCGGAGGTGGTGAGCACCTCGATCGCACCGCGGAACTCGCCGGTGATCGCCGGGTCGAAGGTCACGCTCACGGGCAGCGAGCAGCCAGGGGCCATCACGACCGTCTCGAGCAGAGTGGAGCTGTTGGTGCCGCCACCGCTGCCCCCATCCGAGCCGTCGCTGCCGTCCGAGCCGTCGCTGCCATCCGAGCCGCCGGCGGTGTCGAGGCCGATGTCTTTCGCCTCTGCGTCTTCGGCGTCCTCTTCAGCGACCTCCGGGCAGTCCATGGAGTTGAGGTCCCAGCTGACCGAGAAGGCCTCCTCCATCCCGGCGGAGTCGAGGAGGGTGATGGCCGACAGGCCCATGCTCAGATCGCCGCCGTTCCGGAGGGTGAACGTGCGCGTGACCGTCTCGCCCAGGTCGAGCTCGCCGAAGTCGATCTCACCCGTCGAGAGGTCTGCAGACGGCAGGGCCTCGGCGTAGGTCGGGATCTCCTCGGGCGCCGCGTCGCCGGCGCAAGCCGCCAACATCAGGAGGGTGGAGGAGAGGGGCAGCATGGAGATCCGCTTCATTGCGTCCTCGAGGATGGCGTTTCGGAGCGCCGGTCCGGCGCATTCGGTCGTTGTCGTTGTAGCCGTCCTGCTGCGCGGATGTCAACGGCGCGTGTGGGCCGCCCGCGCTGCCACGCTCTCGACCCCCATCCAATGCCCGGATCAGAGGAGGTGCCCGCTCTTCTCGCGCTTGGTGTCGAGGTACCCGGCGTTGTGCGGGTTGGGGCGAGTGCGGATCGGCACCAGCCCGTCCACCGGGATCCCGTTGACCACGAGGCCATCGCGCTTGCGAGGGTTGTTCGAGAGCAACCGCACGCTGTGTACGCCGAGGTGGCGCAGGATCTCCGCTGCGACCTCGTAGGTGCGAAGGTCGTCGTCGAAGCCCAGGGCGTGGTTGGCCTGCACGGTGTCGAGGCCGTCATCTTGCAGCGCGTAGGCTCGGATCTTGTTGACGAGGCCGATCCCGCGGCCCTCTTGACGCAGGTAGACCACCACGCCCCGCTCGGCCTCTCCGACGGCTCGAGGGCCGACTCGAGCTGGTCGCGGCAGTCGCACCGGAGGCTGCCCATGATGTCGCCGGTGAAGCACTCACTGTGGAGCCGCACGGGCACGCCGTGATGCCCCCGCACGTCTCCCTTGACCACCGCGCCGTACTCGTGGCCGTCGATGGTCACGTCGAACGCGTGCACGCGGAAGGCGCCGAAGCGGGACGGGAGGTCGGCCTCTGCGGCGAGTCGGATCAGCGGCGCGGCCGCACCCACGGTGGGTTCTTGTTCGTCCATGTCTGGTTGCCTCACTGGAGTCTTGGCGACTGCCAGGAGGCAGTCGCGTGGGTGTTTCGACCCTTCTCGAGCAGCGCTCGACGGCCACGCGATGTGCCGTTTCGGGTGTCCGGGTGTCGGACGGTGAAATCATAAGCGCCCTTCAGCCGCCGTCAAACAACGACGACACCGGCGGGCAGAGCCCGACCGGTGTCGCAGCGGGCGCGGCCGAGGCCGCCGCCGAAGCTCAGAGCCGAAGCTCAGAGCCCCTCGTTCAGCTGGGTCTTGAGGCCCTTGCCGGCGCGGAACACGGGGATCCGGCGACGGGGGACGCGGATCTCCGCGCCGTTCTTCGGGTTGTGGCCCGTGAACTCGCGGCGCTGCGACACGGTGAACGTGCCGAAGTCGGAGATGGTCACCTTCTCACCCTCGATGAGGGCCTCCTGGATGGCTCCCACCAGGATGTTGATGTACTTGGCAGCGCGCACCTTGGGGATGTCGGCGCCGTTGGCGAGCTTCTCGGTCAGATCAGCCTTGTTCATGGTGGTCTCCTGTTGGGAAGTGGGTCGGTGTGGGCGCGGTTGGTCGCCGATGATGAAAATAGTAGAAACTTCGGTATAGGTCGCGGGCACCAGCTGCCCATCCGGCCTGTCGGTACGGGTCTCCGACTGCTCGAATCCTATCGGTATAAGTAGGCGATGTCGATTTTCTTCCGGCGGAGTTCGTGCGTTTTCGGGCTGGGCCACCTGAAGGTCCACTTTCTGAACCCTGTGCGGATACGGGTAAAATTTTTATTACTCAGCGGTGACGGTCCACGTGCCGGGGCCAGCGGGGTCGGTGAAGGGCATGATGGGGCGGTTGCTCTCGCCAAATGTGAGGGGGAAGCAATGGATTGGCTGGACGGTCAGTTCTGAGCGGCGGCGAGCCGACTGGCCGAGCGTCGCTTTTTGTCACAGCGCCCCTCGAGGGACCCCGCTGGGTCTCTCCAGGTGGGCGCGCTCGAGCCTCGCTCGCAGTCCCCGGGGGCTGCCTGGGGGCGGGGTT
>JBDQIL010000151.1:0-7680 GCA_040264415.1 Myxococcota bacterium | reverse complement strand
GGTCGTGCTGCATGGGCTGATGCAGCGCGCCGCCGCTCTGGCCGTGGCCCTCGCGCCGCTGGCTGCGCCGGGGCAGACGCTGCTGGTCCCCGAGGGGCTGTCTCGGGCCCTGCCGCGGCCGGGCGCGCCGCGGGCGGGCGCGAGCTGGTCGACCGGCGATGACGCTGCGCTCGACCTCGCAGACAACCTACGCTACCTCGACGCTCTGCTCGAGCGGGAGCGGGCGCGCTGCATCAGCCCATGCAGCACGACCACCAGGCGCCCCCCGGGGGCCTCCTGGTCGCCGCCAGTGACCCGGTGGATGGGCACCGTTCGGGCGGTCTCGAAGGTCTCGTGGGTGATGGCCATGGCGGCAGGCGCGGCGCTCGCGGGCCCGACGAGGCGACCCCGCGGGGGCACCTCAGCGCTTCGACCACGCGATCATGCCCTCGATGTTCGCCTTCACCATGTTGGCCGCGCCGGCGTCGGCGCCCTTGGTGAGCGCGGCGAACTTGAGGCGGCCCACGTCGTCTCGCCGTGGCGCCGAGCTCAGGGCGTAGGCGACCGCGTCGGGGCGGATCAGCCACGCGCCGAGGTTGTAGTCGGTGCGAGCCCCCTTCCGGGGGTTCAGGGCGCGGGTGGCGGCGTCTTGCTGGTGCCAGGCCAGCACCCGGTAGCCGTCGCGCTCTCCGAAGTCGGTCAGCACCAGCTCCATCTGGATGGCGCCCAGCACGGGCACCTTGATGCGCTGGTAGAAGCGGACGGCTTGGGGAGGGGAGTGCTCTGGGCCATCGACCGCGCGGCTCTCTTCGACGTAGTCGATGTTGCCTCGGTACTGGCCGATGTCCATCACGCGCGAGGCGAAGGCGTCGACGTCTACGGTGACGCCCGGCAGCCGCCCGACCCCCTCGTTGGTGGGCCGACCGGCGTGGCGCCAAGCCTTGAACGAGAAGCGGCTGGTGGACAGCTCGCCGACATGCGGGAACACTCGATCGAGGAAGTCGGACGCGCTCATGGACCCTCCGGGGGAGACCAGGCTAGCATCGCAGCGGCGGGTCGGCATCCGGATGACCGGGCGCAGCGGCCGCGCCACGCGGTAGGCTGCCCCATGACCTCGCTCTTGCTCGCCGCCGCGCTGGCGACCGCGCCCGCCGCGGCCGCCGCCGACTCGGCCCCCCTCCGCATCACCCCCGTCGGCATCGAGCGCCTCGATGTCGGGCTCGGCGGGGCCCGCTTCGATCTGGTGGTCGAGGCCGAACGCCTCAAGGGCCTGCCGGTGTTGATCCGCACCCTCGACTACGCCATCGACGTAGACCGCGTGAAGATCGCCCAGACCCGTGGCGACTACCGCGGAGATGGGCTCCGCCTGCGCCGGGGCGAGCCCGTCCGCTTCTCGATCCCGGTGGAGCTCGACGCCTCCGAGGCCATGGCGCTCGTCGCGAGCGGGCTGGGCCAAGGGCGCGACCTGCGCGTGCGGCTCACCGGACACGCCAAGGTGCGCATGCTGCTGATCCCCTTCCGGATCCCCGTCCGCACCGACCTCGTTCGCCTGGAGCGCTAAATGGGACGCGCGCAGCACCCCTCCGTGACCATCGAGGCCGCCCGCCGCGCCTTCGGAGCGCACCGCTCGAGCGACGCGACGGCGCTGCTCACCGAGCTGAGGGCAGCCCTCAACGACGCCGACGGCCCAGAGGCCGAGCTCGACCGGGCCCGCGCCGACGCCCTCGCGGCGTTGATCGAGGGCGACGTCGAGCGCTGCCTCGCGGCGCAAGCGCGTGTGCTGGCCGGGGTGCGCGCGGGCGGCGACCGCGCCGAGCTCACCCGGGAGCTGCTGCGCGACGCCAACGACCGCATCTCCTTCGGTCAGCCCGAGGCCGAGGCCCGCCTGACCGAGGCCCTCGCCCAAGCCGCCACCACCGGCGACCTCACCCTCCAGGCCGAGGCGTGGGTGACGCAGGCCATGCTCTCCGAGCGCAAGCACCAGCCCGGCGAAGCGATCATCGCCGCGACCGCCGGGGCCTCGGCGGCCCGCCGCGCGGGCGCGTGGGGCTGGGCCGCCCGCGCTGAGGGCACCCGCAGCGCGGCCCTCTCCCAGCTGGGCGACCCGATCTCTGCGATGCGGGCGGCCGAGGCGGCCCTGAACGCCGCGGTGTCGTCCGGCCAACGGCGCGGCGCCGCCGACCTCCAGCTGCGCCTCGCCCTGCTGCTCATCGAGGCCGACCAGCTCGATCGGGCCCGCCAGGTGCTCGACCAAGCCGGCGCCTCCACGCCCGAACCGCCGGGGCGCCTGGCCGCCTTCACCGACACGGTCCGCGCCCACCTGCAGCTCGCTTGCGGCGATCTCGACGCCGCCGCCGCCGCGTCTGCCCGGGCGGCGGCGGGCTGGACCGAGGTCGGCGACCCCCAGCGACAGGCCGAAGGGCGGATCCTCGACATCCAGATCGCGTTGGCCCGTGGCGATCTCGACGCAGCACGCGATGCCGTGAGCGAACCGATCCTCGAGCACGCGAGCCCCCCACAGCTGGCCTTGGTCCGCGCCCGCGCGGCGCTCCACCTCGATCCCCCGGACGCGGCCAGGGCGGTCGCCGCGCGCGCGGTCGAGATCGCAGAGGGCCACGGGGCCCAGCGCATCGAAGACGAGGCCCTCCACATCGCCGTGCTGGTGACGTGGCAGGCGGGCGACCATGAGGCCGCCTGCCGGGCCGCCTTGGCGCTGGCCGAGGCCCGACGCCGCCACGCGACGCGGCTGTACGAGGTGCGCGCGGCCGCCCAAGACGCCGCCCGGCGGGTGACGGCCCAGGCCGACGAGACGCGCGCCTCGACCGGCCTGGCAGCCGATCACGACGAGCCAGCGACCGCGAACGTCGAGCTGCTCGAGCGAGCCTCGCACGCGGTCCGCAACGCGCTCGCTCGGGTCTCGGCCTGCGCCGAGCTGCTGGCCATGCCCGCCCCGCCCCTGCCACGAGACCAGCTCCTCGAGCGCCTCCTCTCGGCCCTGGGGGCGGTCGAACGGCACATCGACGACGCGGTGCGCGACGCCCGCGAGGGGCGCGTGGTCCAGAGACACCGCACCCGCCTCGAGCCCCTCGCCCACCGGGTGCTCTCTCGATACGTCGCCGAAGCCCGCGAGCGCGGAATCCGCCTCAAGGTCATCGGCGACCAAGGCGTCTTCGCAGCGGCGCCCCCGTCGGCTTGCCGCGACGCGGTCAGCCAGCTCGTCCGCAACGGCGTGCTGTACTGCCGCCGGGGCGACACGGTGCGGGTGGTGCTGTCGAGCGACGGCGACCAGGCCGTCATCACCGTGCAGGATGACGGTCCGGGGATGCCCGCCGACCGCATCGCCGCCCTGGCCGAGGGGCGCACCTCCGACGCCGGCCTGGGCATCTCGATGGTGCACCGCGCCGTGACCTCGGCTGGAGGCGACATGAAGCTGACCGGCGGCCCCGGCATCGGCACCACCGTCGAGCTGCGGCTGCCGCGCGGCTGACGCCCCCCGGAGCGACATGCGTCTGGCCATCCTCGCCCTCCTCGCCACCGCCCTCGCCGGCCCCAAGGTCAAAGCGCCTGCACCGGCGCCGGTCGTGGGGTTCGCGCCGCAGGGCGTGGGTCTGCCGGCGGGCGCGCCGGCCCCCACCGGGCTGATCACCCAGAACCTCCGCGGCGAGACGGTCCCCCTCGACAAGGTCTTCGCAGCCGGCCCCACCCTCTTGGTGTTCTATCGAGGGGGCTGGTGCCCCTACTGCAACGGCCAGCTCCGCGAACTGTCGCTGGCGGCCCGCCGCTTCCAGGCCAGGGGCGTGCGCCTGGTCGCGGTGTCCGTCGACCGCCCCGAGGCCGCGGCCACCACCCAGGCCGCCTGGGAGATCCCCTTCCCGGTGCTGAGCGACTCCGACCTCACCGCGCACGAGGCCTTCCGCGTGGTCTTCGAGGTCGACGCGGCCACCCGCGAGACCTACCGCGGCTGGGGGATCGATCTGAAGGCCGCCAGCGGACGGAGCGACGGACGCATCGCCACACCCGCCATGTTCCTGGTGCAAGGCGGCGCCGTGACCTGGGCCCACGCAGACCCTGCCTACAAGGTGCGCCCCACCCCCGACCAGGTGCTCGACGCCCTCTCCGCCGCCGGTCTCCCCTGAGCCGGCGGGCTACGACGCATCGCCGGAGGCCCCATGCGTGACGTCCTAGGCGAGCTGATCTCGCTGCTCTCGCTCGAGCGACTCGAGCAGAACCTGTTCCGCGGTCAAAGCCAAGACCTCGGATGGGGGCAGATCTTCGGCGGCCAGGTGCTGGGCCAGGCCCTGTCGGCCGCGAGCCAGACCGTGCCCGAGGGCCGCCGGGTCCACTCGCTGCACGGCTACTTCTTGCGCGGAGGCGACGCCGCCCGGCCGGTCATCTACGAGGTCGACCCCATCCGCGACGGGCGCAGCTTCACCACCCGTCGGGTGGTGGCCATCCAGGGCGGCCGCGCCATCTTCAACATGGCGGCCAGCTTCCAGATCGACGAGGCCGGCTTCACCCACCAGACCCCGATGCCATCGACCGCCGGTCCAGACGGCATCCCCAGCGAGCTCGACCTCGCCCGGAAGGTGGCCGACCGCATCCCCGAGAAGCTGCGCGCGCGGGCCACGGCCGACCGCCCCATCGAGATCCGGCCCCTCGACCCGCACAACCCGTTCCGACCCAAGCCCCAGTCGCCGCGCCAGCAGCTCTGGTACCGGGCCTCCGGCGCGCTGCCCGACGCCCCCGCCCTGCACCCCTTCCTGCTGGCCTACGCCTCCGACTTCCAGTTCCTCGTCACGGCGCTGCGGCCGCACGGCGTGAGCTGGCTGTCGCGCAAGATGCAGGTCACCAGCCTCGATCACGCCATGTACTTCCACCGGCCCTTTCGGATGGACGACTGGCTGCTCTACGACATCGAGAGCCCGTGGGCCGGCGGCGCCCGCGGCCTGGTTCGGGGCCGCTTCTACGACCGCGACGGCAACCTCGTGGCCTCCACCATGCAAGAGGGGCTCATCCGAGACTGGCGCAACCGCGACAGCGGGGAGGACGCGTGATGGCAGACATCTGGCTCATCCGACACGGCCAGGCCGGCGAGGTCATGGGCGACTACGACAAGCTCTCCGAGCGCGGCAAGGCCCAAGCCCGCCTCGCGGGCGAGCGCTGGCGCCACCTCGCGCCCCCGGCCCTCGTGGTGAGCGGGGCCATGCGGCGGCACCGCGAGACGGCCGCCTGCTTCGGCGAGACCTGGGGCGACCTGCCGGTCCCGACCATCGACCCGGCGTGGAACGAGTTCGACCACCAGGTCGTGGTGCGGGCGGCCCTCGCCGCCGGCATGCAGCCCGACACGACCCAGGGTCGAGCCGGCTTCTTCCGCTTCTTCCTCGACGCCATGGGGCGCTGGTCAGACGGCGCGCACGACGTCGACTACCCCGAGTCGTACGCGGCCTTCTGCGCCCGGGTCAACGGCGGCCTCGACCGGGTAGCGGCCGGCCTCGAGCCGGGCCAGTCCGCTCTGGTGTTCACGTCGGGGGGCGCCATCTCGGCGGTCTGCCGGCACCTCCTCGAGCTGTCGCCCCGGCGGGCCTTCCGCATCAACCTGGCGTTGGTGAACACCGGCTTCACGCGGCTGCGGGTGGGCGCGGGCGTCACCTCGCTCGCCACGCTCAACGCCCACCCCCACTTCGACCACGCCCCCGAGCTGCTCACGCACAGTTGACCGCGGCGCGGCGGCCCGTCACCGGGGCGCCACACCAGCGGGATAGTCGTCCCGACCTCTGGAGGGCGCATGTGCGGATTCGTGGGCATGATCAGCAGCACCCCGGTGGCCAGCCGCCTGTTGCTGGCCCTGCAGACCATCCAACACCGGGGCCAAGACGCCGCTGGCGCGGGCACCTGGGACGACCGACGGGTCCACCTGGTCAAGGGCCTGGGCCTCATCACGCAGGCGGTGCCCCCCACCGCCATGCACACGCTCAAGGGCGACGCCGGCATCGCGCATGTGCGCTACCCCACCGCAGGGGCCACCTCCACCGCCGAGGACGCCCAGCCCTTCCGCACCCGTCAACCTGGCGTCTTGCTCGCCCACAACGGCAACGTCACCAACATGGTGGAGCTCACGCGCTGGCTGCGCGGCGAGGGGCTGGTGGTGCTCAGCCAGTGTGACGCCGAGCCCATCCTGCTCACCTTCACCTGGGCGCTCACGCGCGATCGCGCCGTGGGCCACACCGCCGACGACGTGCAGCGGGCGATCACCGAGGTGCACCAGCGGGTGCGCGGGGCCTACTCGGTGACCTGCGTGGTCGAGGTCGACGGCCAGCCCACGCTCGTGGCCTTCCGCGACCCCCACGGCATCCGCCCGGGGGTCTACGGCCAGCTCGACGACGGCTCGTGGATCACGGCCTCGGAGTCGGTGGCCCTCGACGTGCTGGCGGCCGACAAGGTGGGCGACCTCCCCCTCGACGCCGCGCTGCTGCTGCGGCCCGGCCAGCCGGCCGTGCGCCTGCCCCTCGTCGCCGGCCGCCAGCCGCGCCCCTGCGTCTTCGAGCGGGTCTACTTCGCTCGCCCCGACAGCCTCATGGAGGACGGCCGGGTCAACCGCACGCGGTGGCTCATGGGGCGCCGGCTGGCGAGAGAGTGGGCGGCCCGCGGGCTCGAGGCCGACCTCGTGGTGGCGGTGCCCGACACCTCCCGGCCCGCCGCGCAGGCCATGTCGGAGGAGCTCGGCCTGCCCAACCGCGAGGGCTTCATCAAGAACCGCTACAGCGGCCGCACCTTCATCATGCCCGACCAGAAGACCCGCGACGCGGCCCTGCGGCTCAAGCTCAACCCCATCCGAGAGATGTTCGAGGGCAACCGGGTGCTGCTGGTGGACGACTCGGTGGTGCGCGGCTCGACCATGCGGCGGCTCATCCAGATGCTGCGCGACCTCGAGCCCAAAGAGCTTCACATCGCGATCTTCAGCCCGCCGGTGCGCAACCCCTGCTTCTACGGCATCGACATGCCCGACGCCGCCGAGTTGCTGGCGGCCGCCTACGAACAGGGCACCGAGAACGATGCGTTCGCAGACTACTTCGGC
Organism: Myxococcota bacterium; assembly: GCA_040264415.1. GTDB lineage: Bacteria > Myxococcota_A > UBA796 > UBA796 > UBA2385 > M30B51. Next base: position 626 of record JBDQIL010000151.1, on the reverse strand, counting down.
GCAGACTCGGTCACCTTCCTCTCGGTGGAGGGCCTGCGCGCGGTGGCCGGCCCCGACGCCTGCGCGGCCTGCTTCGACGGCGACTACATCGTACCGGTGAGCGACGTCGAGAAGGCCGACATCCGGGCCGAGCGACGCCCCACCTGAGGGTCAGCGGCCGCGCCACGCCCACCACGCCGCCCAGGCCTCGGCCGGGCGTCTGTTCCCGGCCAAGAAGGCCTCGAGCGCACCGGCGTCGGCGTCGGTGATGGCGCCCGGCCCGTCTGCCGACAGCTCGAGCAGCGCCTCGATCGCCACGCTGGCGGGGTCGGCGGGCGACAGCACCGGCAGCACATGGGCCGCGACGACCGCGTGGGCGCGCTCCCGCAGCCCGTCGAGGGTGACCGCGCCAGCGCGCCAGGCGCGGACCCAGCCCAGCAGGGCCAGGGCGTCGGGCAGGGCGGCTGCCGGGGCCGCGTCGAGCAGGGGATCGCCGTCCATGCGCCCCCACTATCGCGACCGAGACGGACAGAGCCGCACCCCCGGGCGAGCGGCCGCCGGCCGGCACGGGTCGTGCAGAGGCAACCAGCCCCCCCTCACCCGGAGCCCCCATGCTCGCCCCCGACACCCGCGCCCTGCTGCAGGCC
>JBDQIL010000150.1:0-7704 GCA_040264415.1 Myxococcota bacterium | reverse complement strand
TCGTGCAGCCCGTGGTCGAGCTCGAGGCGACCGAGTGGCTCCAGCTGCGGGCTGGCTACCTCCCCGCTTGGTCCACCCGGCCCATCGCCCACCAGGATGGCCCAGTCCAGCTCATTTCCGAGGAAGTAGCCGGTGGTCTGGGTGCCCAGGTGGTTCACCGCCACGCCGCCGTTGCGGTAGGTCGTGAACGGGTGGGCGATGGGCCGGGTGGACCAAGCGGGGAGGTAGCCAGCCCGCAGCTGGAGCCACTCGGTCGCCTCGAGCTCGACCACGGGCTGCACGAAGAGCACGTGCTTGGCCGCGCCCTCGCTCACCAGGCCGTCGATGCCCTCTGGCGGACCGCCCGAGTGCTCGGGGTTGTTGAGCTGGGTGTAGGTGCCGGCGTCGATCGAGCCGTACACCTCGTCGAACATCACCATGCCAACGTCGAAGTCGCGGTCGAAGCTGAAGTCGTGCAGGGTGTCGTCGTCGGGGTTGCCGTCGCCCGAGGCCCAGCCCCCGCGGAGCAGGCCCGCCACCGGGATATCGTCGATATCGAGCCCGACGAGACCGGTGAGGCCGCCCGAGCGCACCTTCACGCCCTCTTTGGCGGTGTAGGTCTGGGCCCGGTCGGTCTGGCCGAGGATGGTGGCGCCCTCGACCGCGGCGCGCACCTCGAGGTCGTCGTCGCCGAAGGTCCAGTCCCAGTAGCCGTCCATGATGAAGGCGCTGGTGACCCGCTCGCCGTCGGCTTCGGTCTGGTGGCGCCACACACCGTACAGGCCAGCCTTGTTGTTCTTCCGCTTGTCGTTCCAGAGCACGCTGGCGATGGCGTTGTAGCCCGCCTGGCCGGTGCCCTCGGGGTCTTCGGAGGCCGGCGCCACGCCGCCGCCGAAGGGGGTCCAGTGGCCGATCTCGTCTTCGATGACCCGGTCGCCAGCGAGGATGATGTAGAGGGGCAGCTTGCCGCCGTCGAAGGGCCGGGTGCCCAGCTGCAGGCGCAGCACCCGGTCGCCGAAGTCGTTGCGGCCGAAGAAGGGGTCGTGGGCGCCGTCATTGGCGACCATGCCGAGGCCCCAATGGCTGGTCATCACGCCGGCCTGCAGGCCCACGGGGCCGATGCGCCCGTTGACCGCGGCGCGCCGCACGTCGAAGCTGCCCACGCGGGCCACCCCCATGGTGCCGCGCTCGCGCTCGTCGGGGGCCGCCTCGAGGTCCCAGGGGTCGCCCGCGAGCTGCCCCTCGAAGAGGTCCCACTCGGTGCTGAAGCGCCAGGTCTCGGTGCCCGCGGCCATGCCGGCGCGCAGGCGGCTGTCGAGGTGGAAGTCCTGGCCGACCATCTCGCCGTCGGTGTTCACCTGAAGATCGGGCGGGAGGTCGCCGATCAGGCGGCCCTCACCCCAGGTGGTGAACGGCGCCTTGTCGGAGGGGTCGTAGGCCACCGGCTTGTCGGCGGGGTCTTTCTTCTCGGCCTTCTTGGGGCCGGCGAGGGCCACGGTGGTGGCCAGCAGCAGGAGCGGGGTCATCGCACACCTCCCGAGTCTGCGGAGTCATCGCCGTCGTCACCGCCCGTCCCGTCATCGGGGAGCTGCGGGATCCAGCTGCAAGAGAGGTCTTCCATGCAGACGTCATCGACGATGTCGCTGCCGCCGTTCTGGAAGTAGGTGCCGATGGCGCCGAAGGCGTAGACGGCCCACTGGAAGGGCACGTCGGGGGAGGGCTCGTTGTAGCCGTGCACGCCCTGCGGGTCGGCGTAGGGCAGGCGCATGCCGGCCGCGCCGCTCGAGGTCTCGATCTCCATGCGGAGCGGCGCCTCGCTGGGCGCCCCGTTGGTGTCGAAGCCGTCGTCGAGGTCGTCGGCGTCGAAGAGGCAGGGGTTGCCGTCGTCGCAGACGTAGGGGCCGTACTGCTCGAGGCCCTGCACCACGCGCGTCTCGATGAGCCACTGGTCGGTGCTCATGCCGTAGCGGGGGTCGGTCTCGTCGGGCATCCAGCCTGCGGCGCGCGCGAGGGCGATGCCGGTGTTGATGTTGACGATGGGGTCGCCGGGCGTGGGCATCAGCAGCACGTTGCGGGGCTCACCGGAGAGCTCCTCGAAGGGCTCCTCGGTCCAGGCCCGGGCGTAGGCGATGGGATCGCCAGGCTCGAGGATGTTGGCGAAGACGAAGGCCACGCGGCGGGCCTCGGGGCTCGCGCGCTCGTGACCCAGGCCCTCGGCCGCCGCCACGAGGGTCGAGCCCGCCGGGTAGGTGACGCCCTGGATGGTGACGTCGGTCTCCCAGGTGTCGAAGACCGCCAGCTCATCGCCCGCCTCGGTCTGGATGGTGACCTTGAGCGCGTCGCCGGCCAGGGTGGGGTCGGAGATGATGTAGGGCAGGTCGTGGTTGGCGGTGCCGTCGAGCGGCTTGCCAGCCAGCACGGCCTTGTCGTAGGCGCTCACCGCGTCGGCGGCGACCCCCACCCGGAAGGCGCCGTCGGCCGGAATCCAGCCCTCCTTGACCTCACCGGTGACGAGGTTCTCGACGATGATGCGGCTGTTGGGCGGCGGCACGTCCATCACGCCGATGGGCAGGGTGACCATGTCGAGCACCGAGTTGACCATCTGCACGACCTGCAGGCGGCCGTCTTCGGTCGGGTAGCCGAGGATGAGCGGGCTCATCAGGCGGCCGTGCATGGCCTCGACCGCGCCGCCGATCTCGGTGCGGAAGGCCACGTCGAGCAGCCCCCCGCCCGGCACGATGGGGGCGAAGCCGTCGATGTCGTCCATGATGGCTGCCGCCACGCCGATGTTGATGCCGCCGAGCGAGCCGCCGACCACCGAGTACGAGACGTCGGGGCCGCCGATGTCGGGGGTGCCGTCGCCGTCCCAGTCACACGACACGGTGGTCGAGCCGTCGGGGAGCTCCATGGTGCCCGAGCCACAGGCCCGCAGGCTGTCGTGGAACTGGGCGTGGTCGAGCGCGCCCTGCCGCACCATGTCGCGGGTGTGGAAGGCGTCGGCCGACCACTGGTCGCCGCCGCTGTCCTTCTCGCCGTCGTTGTCGAGGTCGCGGTGGCGTCCGTCGAGCAGGTGGTCGAGGGCGGGCAGCACGCCGGCGTTGTTGAGGTAGGTGCGGGCGAGCGACTCGAGCTCTGGGTCGATGCCGACGCCGTGGCCCGGGTAGTCGAGGCTGCACGCGGCCAAGCCAAAGCGCACGATGCCCCACGCGAAGGTGAGGAACTCGACGCGGTTCGAGCCGTAGCCGTGGCCGAACATGACCACCGGCGCGGGCTGGGGGACGCCCTTGGGCCGCACGCAGGTGAAGGCCACGCGCTCGGGGCGGGCCTGGAACCAGCCGTTGTGGGCGTCGATCTGCCAGTAGTCGTTGGAGTCGTCGACCGCGGGCCAGGCGGCCTGCGCCTGACCGGGCTCGCCGAACAGGTTGGTGGTCAAGAACTCGCCGCCCACGATGCCGTCACCGAAGGCGATGTAGTTGCCCAGGATGATCTCGGCGAGGTACTCGTCGAAGAGGCCGAGGTCTTCCATCGGGCCGATGAGCGACTCGATGGGCAGCACCACCGGGTTGCCGCCGTCGATGTCGCTCATCAGGTGCGCCTTGCGCACGCCCTCTTTTGCGACGTTGTCGAGCCCCTTCAGCGGGCCCTTGCCCAGCAGCCCGTTGCGAGCGGCCACCAGGTCGCCGGTCTGATCGCCGGTGGTGAAGGTCCAGGCGTAGGCGATGTCGTTCAAGCCCATGCCCATCTTCTCGAGGCCGCCGATGGCCGGCTGCAGGGCCTCGGTCTGGCGCAGGTGGTGCACGTAGTCCCATGGCGAGCGCACGGGGCTGCCGTCGGGGCCGGTGAGCCGCTCGGTGAGCACCACCGCATAGGTGGTCTGCTCGCGCAGGGGCTTGGCGGGCCGCATCACCAGCGTGTTCGTCACCCGCTCGTACCAGCTCATCAGGCCTTCGCGGTGGTCGGCGCCCTCGGGGTAGACGTTGGCCACGTCGAGGTAGCCGTCGTTGTCGGTGTCTTCGCCCCAGTCGAGCACGCCGTTGCCGTTGGTGTCCTCCGAGATGGTGTCGAAGATGACGCTGGGCTCGGTCGAGCGCGAGTCGTTGGGGAAGTACCGATCGCTGCGGGCGGCGTCCATCGGGTAGCGGCCGTGCCCCACGTCGAGCTGGACCGGCTGCTGGTAGGTGGGCGAGCCCGGCGTCACGTCGATGATGAAGAAGGCGTCGTCGTCGAAGTGCTCGCCGTTGGTGCGCCAGTCGCTGGTGTGGCGCGCGTAGACGTTATCGAGGTCGAGGGTGCTCTCGAAGGCCACCGTGATGGGCGCGTAGACGCCGAAGCCCGACAGGCTGTTGAGCTTCTCGCGGGAGTCGATCTCGAGGTGCGTCTTGGCCGCGATGGGCACGTTGACGCGCAGCCCGGTGGGAGAGTGGCGATCGACCACCGTCGCGAGATCATTGGGGAAGGGGATCTCGGGCAGCGGCTCGGCGTCCCAGTCGACCTTGACGATGGGGCCGTCGCCGTCGGGCGTCGCGCGCAGCCCCTCAGGGTAGGGGGCACAGGCAAAGAGAAGCAGGAAGAGCATAGCGACCTCGGCCAGAGAGCCCGGCTTTGTACCATGCGCGATCCTCCGGACGCATCCCCTATGCTGGCCGCCCCCGCCGACCCAGCCCCGACGGCCTACTCGACGTAGCCAAGCGCGCGGAGGCTCTCGGTCAGCTCGGGATTCTCGTCCACCACCTCGGCGGGTGCCTCGGACGACAGGGCGGCATCTTGGGCGGCCTCCCAGTCGGTCAAGGCGGCGGACAGGGCCGCGCGGACCTCCGGCTCGGCGTCGTCGAGGGGGTGCTCGGCGCGCCAGTCGGTCACCGCGAAGAGCGTGTCGGTGTAGGGGCTGGACTCGCCCTGCCGGTCATAGGCGCGGATGAGCTGGTGGGTGGACGTGACCACCGTGCTCTTGTGCTGCACCCGGTAGAACGACTCCGCGAAGACCCGGTCGTGGACGGGCTCGTGGGGGGTGCCGCGCGCCGCGGCTGCCTGCGAGGCCCCGTCGACGTCGGCCGGCACCGGCGCGCCCAGCAACTCGAGCACGGTGGGCACGACGTCGATGTTCATCGACAGCTCGGAGACCCGCCGCGGCGCCAGCTCGGGGTGGTGCAGCAGCCACGGCGTGCGCAGGTGGGTCTGGTAGACGAAGTTGCCGTGGCCGCGGCCGTGGTGGTGCGGCCGACTCAGGGCCTCGCCGTGGTCGGCGGCCAGCACCACCAGCAGGTTGGGGCGCGCCGCCCGCACCGCCGCGATGAGCCGCGCGGAGTGTCGGTCGATGCTGCGCAGGCCGGCGTCGTAGGCGCGCACCCGCGGCTCGCCGTCGGTCATGCGCAGCAGGTCGAGGGGCGCGAACTGAATGGGCTCGTGGCCGTCGAACATCGAGGCGCGGATGTAGACCGGCTGTTCGGCGGGCACCTCGGCGAGGTGGGCCAGGGCGCCGTCGGCCACCTCGGCCGCCGAGGGGTAGTCGAGCCGGTTGTGCGGGGTGCGGACGTACTCGACGTAGGCGTCGAAGCCCTGATCGTAGGCGAACTGCCGGTTGAGGTTCGGGTTCGCGACGCTGCCGATGGTCGCATAGCCGAAGCCGCGCATGCGCTCGGCGAGCAGCGTGATGTCGTCGGGCAGGATCTGGCGCATCCGGTTGTGGCCGACCGGGTCGTCCACCCGAAGCTCGCGGGGCCACCGGCCCGAGAAGAGCGCGCCCATCGACGGCTTGGTCCATGGCGCCTGGGCCAGGTGCGCGTCGAAGACCACCGACCGAGCGGCCAGCGCGTCGAGCAGCGGGGTGGTGGGGTCTTGGTAGCCGTGAAATCCCAGGTGGTTCTTGCGCACGGTGCAGTGCGAGAGCAGGAGCACGCTGGTCTCGCCCAGGGCGAGCGGGCCCGCGGCGGGGGCCTCGAGGGCCGCGACGAAGGGGGCCGGGTCGTCGTCGGTGACCACCAACGCGACGAGCAGGCCCGCGGCCGTGGCCGCGACGAGACCCAGCAGTCCACCGACGATGCGACGGAGCCAACGGGCGGCGGCCGATTGGGGCATGGGGGCCCCTGCTGGAGCGCGGGGTCGGCCCTATCCGGTCGGCGGCGCGCGATCCGCCGCGGCCCCAGACCGGCGACGGGCCCGAGTCGCCATGAGCCGAGGCGGGCGGAGCGCGGTAAGGAGCGAGCGCCAGGCCGCGACCGGAGCGCCCGCGGGTTCGCGATGTCTCCCCCGGGAGCCCCACGGTGGCCGACGCACCTGCCCCCCACCACACCTTCGTCATCAGCGACGTCCACCTGGCCGACGCAGAGCCCGAAGATCCGAACAAGCCTCTGTGGCGACGCTACAAGCTCGCCGAGCACTTCCCCGACGAGGCGCTGGTCCGCTTCCTCGCGCACGCCGAGGCGCTGGCGGGCGGCGCCCCCATCGAGCTGGTGCTGAACGGCGACATCTTCGACTTCGACGTCATCCTGGCGACCCCCAGTCGCGCCGAGGCCGACGCGCTGGGCTTCAAGGTGACCTTCCTCGAGCGTCGCCGCGGGCTGGGCTCCGAGGAGGCCAAGTCGCTGTGGAAATTCCGCCGCATCCTCGCGGCCCACCAAGCGCTGATGGGCGAGCTGCGGGACTTCGTGCTGCGCGGGCACCGCATCGTGCTGGTCATCGGCAACCACGACATGGAGATGCACTGGCCGTCGGTGCAGCAGCTGTTCCTCGACGGGCTGGGCCTGCCCCCCGAAGACGCCGACCGCGCGCACGTCACCCCGTGGTTCTACCGGTCGGGTGACGACACGCTGGTCACCCACGGCAACCAGCTCGACCCGTACTGCCTCTGCCAGGATCCCCTGCACCCCTTCACCGAGGTGCGCGGCCGGCGGCGGGTTCGGCTGCCCTTCGGCGCCTACACCGGCAAGTTCCTGTCGAACGGCATCGGCTGGTTCAACCCCCACGTGGCCGACACCTTCGTCAAGTCGGTGCGGGAGTGGGTGAGCTTCTTCTACCGGGTCATCGCGCGCCACCAGCCCTTCATCGTCTTCACCTGGCTGTGGTCCGCGATCGCCGCCTTGCTGGTCACCCTGCGAGATGGCTTCCTGCCCCCGGTGCGCGACCCCACCACGCTCGAGCAGCGCCTCGAGGCGGCGGCGCGGGCCTCGAACGCCAGCGCGGGCATGGCCCTCGCGGTCCGCGCGGTCGACGTGCACCCGGCGGTCTTCCGGCCCTGGAAGGTGATGCGAGAGCTGTGGCTCGACCGGGCCTTCCTGCTGCTGCTCATCGGCGCCGGCAGCTTTCAGGCCATCGCCAGCCTCAACCTCCTGGTGGGCGTGAGCCCGTGGTGGATCGGCGCCGTGCTGGCCATCCTGCTGGTGCCCTTCGTCTTCTACGCCCGCTCCATCGACTCGGATGTGAGCGAGGTGCAGGCGCTCATCCGGGCGCGGGTGCCGACCCTCGCCGAGATCACGCGCACCCGCCGGGTGATCATGGGCCACACCCACGGCGCCTTGTTCGAGATGGTCGCCGGCGTGCCCTACCTGAACACGGGGCACTGGGCGCCGGGCTTCCACGACCTCGAGTGCACCAAGCCCCATGGCATACGCGGCTTCGCCTGGGTGCGCCCCGGGCCAGACGGCGCCCGCTCTGCGGAGCTGCGCAGCTTCGACGGCGCGGGGTCCACCCTGCTGGGCTCCGACGGCCCCCCACCAGCCTATGGCGTCC
>JBDQIL010000149.1:0-7741 GCA_040264415.1 Myxococcota bacterium | reverse complement strand
CATCAGACCCACCGCACCCACCACCATACCCGCTCCATAGGCATAGCCCTCCATCGCGGACAGCGGCAGGGCCTGGAGCGCGCGGCGCACCCCTCGCTCACGGGCGACGAAGGCACAGAATCGAGCGTTCGCGACGACGTGGACCGCCAGCGTGGCTGGAGCGAGGGGGGCGAGCAGCAAGCCGAAGGGGCCCATGGCGAGCGCCAGGCCGGCGCCCCCTGCGCCCACCAGCGCCGCCGCCGTGTTGAGCGGGTAGCGAAGGTCGAGCACCGTGTTGCCGGCGTCGGCCCGCCCCCGGTTCGCCGACACCGAGCGCACGAAGAAGGCGCCCACGTTGAAGCGGTGCTTGAGCAGGCCCCGCAGCCCCACCCGCTTGAGGTGGCCGCCGCGGGCCTCGTGCACGGCCGCCAGCGAGCCCGGCGGCAGCACGAAGCGGGTGGACACGTCGTCGGCGTAGCGGGAGTGCCAGCGCTCGTCCCAGCCGCCCATGGCCTCGAGCACCTCCCGCCGAAACACGCAGATGGCCGTGAAGGCCGCGGCCACCCGATCTCCGTGGCGGGAGAGCTGCCAGTGCAGCGACGTGTTCACGAAGTCGGTCACGGCGTCCACCCCGTCGAGGTCACGCTCGAGGTCGAGGCTCACGGTGCCGTTGGCGCCCATCAAGGAGGCGTCACGCTCGACCACGTTGACCAGCGCGTCGAGGGCCCCGGGCCGCACGACCATGTCGGCGTCGACGAAGGCGACCAGCGGCGCGAGGGCGGCGCGCCACCCGGTGTTTCGGGCCGCCGAGGTGCCGCGGTTGGCCGCATGTTGGAGCACGCGCAGGGGGAGCCCGCCGGCGGCGGCGCGGGCGACAGACGCGGTCTGATCGGTGGAGCCGTCGTCCACGACGATGACCTCGGCGCCCGAGGGCAGGGCCTCGCCCAGGGCCCCGAGGCAGCGCCCGAGGGTCGCGGCGCCGTTGTAGACCGGCACGACCACGCTGAGGCGCGGTCGCTGCAAGGCGCGATCAGTCACCGGGGGTGCCCGGTCGCCACGGGGCGGGGACCCAGGCGCCCTGCCGCTCATCGGCTCGCCCCAGCCACGCGGCCCCGACGGCCAGGGCCGTGGGAGCATCGAAGGGGGCCGCCTCGGCGCCCCCCAACGGCGGCGCGCCCACCACGCGCACGCGGTCGGCGTCGATCGTCTCGGTCCAGCGCGCGACCACTGCGGGCAGGCTGCCCACCGGCTCGGACGCCGCGAGGGGCACCACCTTGCCGCTGGTGCCCAAGAACGGGGTGACCGCGCCCTCGTGGACAGCGAAGACGAGCACGACGCGCGCGCCGGCGGTGTAGTAGGCGCAGGCCGCGAGGCACCGCGCGGGAGGGTGCAGGCTCACGCGGTCGGAGCGGTCGAAGGCGCGCGGCAGGCCGGTGCCGACCAGACCTCGGCCCACGAAGGCGGCGCGGGACCCCAGAGCGGCGCGGGCGCGGCGGGCGGCGCGGCGGCGCCGAAGCGGCGCCAGCGCGCCCGGGGTGACCGCCAGCGCGACCTGCTCCACCGCCTCGGCCGAGATCCCCGCCGACCGCAGCGCCTCGGTGACCGCGCCCGCGGGCCAGCCGGCCTCGCCCGAGGGCGGCGCGACGCCGAGCAGGCGCCCGTCACGCACCACAGCCGCAGCGCCTCCGGGCTCATGGAGGCCCAGCACGAGCGAGGCGGGGCGGCGGCCAGAGATGCTCACAGAGGCTCCGTCGGACAGGCGAGGCAACTTACCACCGTGGCCGCGGTTGTCCGGTCAGGGGCCGATCAGGTGGGCGGCGGGGAGACGTCGCCCACCACCGACAGGCCGACGCCGACCTGAGGGAGCGCCCGCGGCGTCGGGCTTCCGGTGCGCCACGGGTGCGCGAGGTGCCACTGCGCCAGCGCGAAGAGGGTGGGCTCCTGAACCCACCCGCCGGGCCGCCGCTCGCTGAAGGTCCACCCGACCACCGGCCCCACCCGATGGGTGGCCCCGCCCGACCACCCCTCGACCGCCCCGTGGTGGGGGCGAGGATGTCCCAGGTCTGGTCGTAGAAGGCGTCGGTCGCGGTGTCGTCGAGGCGCCACCCGACCAGGGTGGTCGTGGCCCGGGCCGCGATCGGACCCACCTGGCCCTGCAGCAGCAGGTGGTTGGTGGTGCGCCACCCCGAGCCGATGGTGTCACCTGCGAGATCGATCATCGCCACGGTGGCGCCCGTCACGGGCAGCAGACCGTCAGGGTCGATGCCCTCCGGGTCGCTCCATGCGGTCAGCCGCTCGGCGTGCAGCTGCAGCTGAACCACCGCCAGCGGCATCACCCGCACCTGCACCCCGGCGCCCGCGAAGGTGGGCGAGATCTGTGCTTTCGGCGCCAACCACAGGTAGCTCTCCTCCCGCAGCCGCGTGTCGTCGTCGGGCAGCAGCGGCGCGCGCCAGCCCACCGCGAGCTCCTGGCTCTCGCCGAGCGGGTTGACGCGCACGCCGACGAAGGCCTCGTGGGTCCAGGCGCCTGCCGCCGCCGGGCCGCTCGCGGCGAGCGCGGCGGCCACCGACGCCGCCGACGCCGGCGGCCCTTTACCCACGCGTTGTTCATGACCTCGCCCAAGCCGCCGGCGCCCGGGACGATGTAGCCGGCGTCGTTCAGGCCGCGCTCGTCGTCCCAGCGCGCGCCCGGCTTCGTGGCCAGCACGTCGGGGTGAGACAGCCCACGGTCGAGACGGATCGCGAAGATCTCGACCTCGGGGAGCTCGGTGGTGATGCGCCGCAGGTATTCCGGGGTCACGATCAGGTGCATGGCGACCAGCGCCCGGGGCGCACCCGCTGGGTCGGTGAGGTAGCGGCTGGCGACCGAGGCGAGGCTCGTGCCCGTGGCCGCCATGGGGTCGGGGATGAGCACCGTGGCACCGGCGACCGGCCCGCCGACCTTGCGCGTGTTGACCTCGACCCCGGTGACCCGGCCTTGCGCGTCATGGGTGCGGCTCGCCACCACGTGGTCCTGGCGGAGGGATCCGGGCTCGATGACGCCGTGCAGCCCCCGGTAGAGCCGCGCCGACGGGAGGATGCCGCCACGGGCGATGTCGACCACGACGACGCGCTGCTCGGGATCGACCATCTCGCCTTCGATGACCGCCAGGTCGGGGTGGTGCTCCGCCATGCGCGTGCGGACCGAGGCCGGGCGGGTCTGCAGCACCCGGCTCGCGACCGTCGGCAGCATCCAGTCGTAGAGGGACGCGATGAGATCGTCCACCACGGGCTGCACGGTGTCGGCGCGGCAGAGCCGGGCCAGCAGCGACAGCGCCCACGGATGGCTGAGCAGGTGCACCCGCGGGCCGTAGGCATGTTCGAGCTCTCCTTGGGGTCGGGGGAGGTCCCGGTACTGACTGTCCATGGTCGGCTCCGTCGTGCTGGCGCGGGCGCAGTGTGCCACAGCCCCGCGACCCGCAGGCGATCAGGGGCCGTCGGGCGCGGCGGGGGGCAGCCAGGCAGCGACCTCGCCGGCGGCGAACTGGGCCGCCACGTCGTGGCCGCGAGCGGTCCAGTGTCCGTCGCGGGCGAAGTACAGCGCGCCGTCGCCAAGCTGCTCGCTCCAGGTGAAGGCCGGGGTGAGGTCAAACACCGGGGCGTGGGGCGAGAACCGCGCCTCGGCCTGACGCGTGGCCGCCTGCAGGTCCCAGCTCGCGAGCGCAGGCCAGCGGCCCACGGCGGCGCGGGCCCCGGCCTCGGTGGCCATGATCCGGTCGGGGAGCAGCAAGACCCCGAAGGCCACCCCGTCGGCCGCGCAGCGCTCGGCGAGCGCAGCCACGAGCGCCTCGGTGACCGCCCACGCCTCGGGCCAAGGCGACGGCTGTTGGGGATCGTGAACCCGCAGGTCGACCGGCAACCCATCTCCCCGCCGCACGCGATCGCGCGCCTCGGCGCCGGCCAGCACCCGCCGCCCCACGGCCCGGACCAGGTGGCTGTGGCGCCAGAGCCCGGTGCGCGCGACCGCACCCAGCCCGGCGTCGGCGGCCTCGATGGGCGCCAAGGCCCCGTCCACCAGCCCGAAATACGGCTTGTCGGGCTTGGTGTCGAGCCCGGGGTGGTTGTTGAACACGTCGTTGGACACCAGGAAGGCGAGCACGACCAGGTCGGGCTCGAGATCGACGGCGTGCTGATCATAGAGCTGGAGCGCGGTGGCCGTGCCGGCGCCGGGCACCCCCAGGCTGAGCACCTCGACGTCGTGGCCGCGCTTGGCGTCGAGCCACCGGTCGAGGCGGCGCCCGACGCCCTGGTCGAGCTCCACCTGGGCCGCCTGCACGAACGAGTCGCCCAGCAGCGCCACCCGGGGCACGCCCGGGGCCTTCGGACCCCAGTCGCGATCCACGAAGCCCTGCGCGTTGACCTGCACGGTCACCTGGTACTCGGCGGTCTGCACCGGGTGGCGGCCGGGCTGCGTGAAGGCACCCCGTCGGGCGTCACGGGCGCGGGTGAGCGGCTCGGGCGCCAGCGCGCGCACGCCCGCCTCGAGCGCGCCCAGCGTGAGGGCGAGCGCGGCCCCCGCCAAGGCGACGCGGGGGAGCAGGCGAGGGGGGGACGAGCGAGGCATGGGCGCTGAGCGCGGCTAGACCGGCGCCTCGTGCGCGTCGGGCTTCAGCATCTCGAGCTTGATGAGCCCCATGGCCCCGGTGGCCAGGCGCTTCAGCTCTTGCTTGCTCTCGAGCTGGAGCAGCTGGCGGGCCACGAACTTGGGGCGGAAGTAGAACTTGCGGTGGCAGATCTTGAGCAGGTCGAGCAGCTCGGCCTTCGAGAGGTGCTCCTCCCACACCACCGGCACCTCGGCGCCACACAGCGGGTCGGTCATCAGCCGGTCCCAACAGTCGGCCGCGTACAGCCCCTTCTTGGCGCCCTCGTCGAAGGTGGGCGTGTTCGGGTAGGGCGTGTAGATGGCGAAGGCGGCGTAGTCGGGGTCGAGCTTCAGGGCCTCGTCGAGGTTGCCCAGGATGCTGTCGCGGGTGGTCTCGTGCGGCCCGCCGACCATGATGTAGGCGACGCTGCGGATCTCCTCTTCGCGGCACCACTTGAACACGCGGTGGACGTCGTCGGTGTCGCAGTGCTTCTGGTGGACCGCCAGGCCCTCGTTGTGCATCGACTCGACGCCGAAGTGGATCTTGGTGGCCCCCATCTCCTTGCAGCGGCGGATCTGCTCGCGCGTGGTGCCGGCGATGGTGGTCTTGTAGCCCCAGTTGAACTTCAGCCCCCGCTCTTCGATGCGGTCGCAGAACTTCATGGCCCACTGGGCGTTCGGCGTGAACAGATCGTCCACGAAGAAGACCTCGGTGATGCCCAGCGAGACGCAGTGCTCCATCTCGTCGAGGATGTTGTCGATCTGCCGGATCCGGTACTGCTTGGTGTAGGTGAAGCAGAAGGGGCAGGAGTGCGGGCAGCCGCGGCTGGTGATGGCCGTGGTGACCAGGGGCTGCTTGGCGCCCGGCACCCAGTAGTCGCGGTAGCGGGACCGGTCGCGGTCGGGCCACATCTGCCAGGAGATGTCGCGCAGCTCACGCTTCGAGTCGTTCTTGACCACCGCGCCGTCGGAGCCCTTGAACCAGAGGCCGGGGATGCCCTCGAGGCTCTTGCCCTCGTCGAGCGCGTTGACCAGGTCGATGATGACGTCGTCGCCGTCGCCCACGCAGATCGAGTCCACCCCCTGCAGGCCGATGGCGTAGTCGGGGAACATGATGGGGTGCGGGCCGCCGAGCACGATGTGGGCGCTCGGGTTGCGCTTGCGAATGGCGTTGATGACCACCTGCACGTCGGGCAGCGAGTGCGTGTAGCAGGAGATGCCCACCACATCGAGGTCGTAGCGATCGAGGCCGCGCTCGAAGTCGGCGTGGTCCATGTCGTCGACCACGCCGTCGTAGATCTCGGCGGTGTGGTGGGTGCGCTTCTCGAGGCTGGCCTGCAGGTACATCAGCCCCAGCGGCGGGAAGCAGTAGACCCCGTAGGACATGCTCTCGGAGATGCCGGCCCACACGCGCAGCTTCTCGGGTGGGTTGATAAGCGTGACGTTCATGATCGGCCTCGCGACGGCGGGCTGGAGGGGACACCCATTGTGTACCGCTCCAGCAGCCATGGTCCAGTGACGTGTAGCGCGAAAAGGCCGCACGGGCGGGGTCGAGCGCCCTCTGGCGGCGTCCGCCACCGGCGTCGGCGGCGCAGGGGGCCTCCGACCGCGCCGATCGGGCCCCGATGAAGGCGCCGCCGCCCTATGGCTCGATCGGGATGAGGATCTCGTTGTGTCGGAGGAAGCCGGGGGTCCACGGCGGGTCGTACTGGGCGATCACCGGCGCGCCGATCTCGGTGAGCCCGGCGGCGGCGAGGTCGGCGCGGAGGGACGCGATGTGGGCGTCGGCTTGGGTGGCCTTCATCCGCCCGGAGAAGGGGCGGACCGCCCAGGCGCCGCCCGGCACCTCCACCAGCTCCACCCGGCCGTCGCGGGGCACGGGGAGCTCGTCGAGTCGGTACTCGGAGGGCATGGTGAAGGCCACCACCCACTGACCGGCGCCGCCGTCGCGCGTGACCCGGGGCGCGCCCGGCTCGACATCGAGCGGCGCCACCGAGACCGGCACGGTCATGGCGATCTTCTGGTCGGCCTGGTTGCCGCCGAAGATGTAGCCGGCCAGCAGCCGAAAGGCGTCGCCCGTGGCGTCTTCGAAGGCGCCATCGACCGTGACCCGGGCCTCGATGGTGGGCGCATAGTCGCGCACTTGCCAGTCGCCGAGGTCGCGCCGAACCGTGTGCGCGGGCGCCTCGTAGCGCCCCGCGAAGGCAGCGCGCGCGGCGAAGGCGGCGCCGCCAAGTGCGACCACTCCAGCCAAGATCCAACCGACTCGCATGGGGGCTCCCGGGGAGGGCATTGTGTATGCAAACCCTGTACGCCATCGATGTAGTCCCCGCAGCGCGGTCGGCAAGGGATACGCGCCCGCATGGCCCGCTCGCGCTCCGCACCCGCCCTGTCTCTGGTCGCCGCCCTCGCCGCCTGCGGGCCGAAGCACGGGCCCATCGTCTACGCCGTGGCCTCGGACGACCTGGGGGAGCAGGCGCTGACCCTCGACGTCGCGCGACCGAGCACCGCGGGCCCGCACCCCGCCGTGTTGCTGCTGCACTCCGGCGGCTGGCGCGACGGCCACCTCTACGAGTGGGATCTGCGCGACCGCATGGACGCCCTGGCCCGAGCCGGCTTCGTGGCGGTCACGGTCGAATATCGACTGACGGCCGAGCGGCGCCCCGACGGCGCCGTGCGGTGGCCCTGGCCCGCCCAGGCCAGCGACGCGCGCTGCGCGGCCCGCTGGGTGCGCGCCCACGCGGCCGATCTCGACGTCGATCCGGGTCGCGTGGGCGCCATGGGCTGGTCGGCGGGCGGTCACCTCGCGCTGGTCTTGGCCCTGGCCCCCGACGCCGCCGACCTCGACGACGGCGCGTGCCCCCACGCGGGGTCGCCCGCGGCCCAGGCGGCGGCCAGCCGCAGCGGCCCCGCCGACCTCGTGGCCATGCCGGCCGCCACCCTCGACGCGGGGCGGGCCTACCTCGCCGCGCTGCTCGACCTGAGCGACCGCGCCGACCCCCGCGACCACGCCGCCGCATACGCGGTCGCCTCGCCGCTGCACCGCCGAACCGGTGCGGTCGCGCCGGTGCTCCAGCAGCAGGGGGCCGACGACCGCATCGTGCCCCCGTCGCTCGCCCGACGCCTCGATCGGGCCTTGGT
>JBDQIL010000148.1:0-7803 GCA_040264415.1 Myxococcota bacterium | reverse complement strand
GCTCCCCACCGTGGGAGAGGCCCCCTGGATACCCCCTGGACAGCCGGCGTTCCTGCCTGGCATCGGACCCCGCGCCGAGGCCCTCGTGGATGCATGGGCGGACGCGTTGCGCCGCCTGCGCGGGAGCGAGGAGCACGACCGGGGCGCCATCGACATCTTCCTGTCTCCGCTGCGCCCCGTGGCGCTGCGAGACGGGGTGGTGGTGGTGGTCGCCCCCAGCGCGGGCTCAGCCCGATGGATCGGACGCCACCTCACAGACGAGCTCGCTGAGCTCTCTCGGAGCATGGGTGCTCCGCTCGGCTTGGTCGTCGAGCCCGAAACGGCGCCCTGACCCACCCCTGAACCTCGCCGGCTGTCCTGGCCCCGATCGCCCAATGTGGCGGTCGGGGCCTTCTCTTTGGCGGCATGGATCGACCGGGCGGGGCGGTGAGCCCGGCCCTGGGCCCGACACGAGAGCCGACCACGCGCGGGTGAGGTGAGCCGAGGTGAGCTGAGCCGTGCGAGAGCCCGCAGGCGGTGCGGGGGCGCCCACCCCGGCCGTCGCGGGAGCTGCGGGGGGACCGCGGCGCTGGGTCCGCGGAGGGGGCCACCGCGTCGCCCCCCGCCCGGCGACGGGCGCCCCACCAACTCAGCCGCGCGAGATGCGCGCCCACTAGCCTCGTAGCCTCGCTCCCTTCTGTTGCCATGTCAAGGGCAATAGAGCCCTCCACCGGCGCACGCGGCCGCCACGGTCGACCAGCAGGGCCACGCTCTGTCGGGGATCCTCGCGCCCGCCCTGCACCCAGGATGCTGAACGGATGTTTGGATGACAGAGGGTCATGCCCCGTCCATGGTTCAAGACGTGGTCCTTGGTCAGGTCCCGGTCATCCACCAGGGTCACGCTGCTGCCTGGCTCTCGCTCACCCTGTCGATCCTGTCGATCAAAACTGCACCGCTGCACTCCTGCACAGCACTCCCCCAGACCCCCGCTGCGCGGGGGCTCGGCCTTCAGACAGACCAGCGGGATGGGTCTGGATCCACTGGCTGGCCCCCCGCGAGCGGTCGCGCTAGGAGCGCCGCCCCGTGACCGCCGATGGTCACGCCTGCATCGAGGTCCCCATGACCAGCCCCGCCATCCCCCGCGACGTCGTCCACGCCTACGCCGAAGCCTGCAGCGACGAGGGCGACGCCTTCCAGCCGGTCGCCAACCGGCTGATCAAGGGCCAGCGCCGCCTGGCGCGCTTCTTCGAAGACAACGCCGAGCCGCTCGGCGTGCTCAACACCCAGGTCGCCATCTACATGTTCTCGGTCTGCCTGCGGGTCTTCGACCGGGTCGGCGGGCGCATGCGGAAGGTCACCGGCGCCGACATCGAGGCCGCCCAGCAGAAGGTGCAGGGCCACCTCGCCGCCATCATGCCGGCCGACGACGGGCTGGGCGCCCGCGCCAAGGCCATCGACGAGCGGGCGCAGCCGCACCTGCTCGACGAGGTCATCTGGGCGCTCTACGAGCGCGACGACGAGGAGATGAAGGAGGCCGAGCAGACCCTCGACCCCCGCGTCTCAGCGATGGTCTACATCCTGCTGTGGACCGCGGTCGAGGCCCTCGACGGCTGCTGGAAGGCGCCCGCGGCCATGCCCGAGGTGCCGGCGGCCTGAGCTGGCGTCAGCCGGGCTCGCCCGAGAAGCGGGTGAGCGCGTCGAGCACGTCGTCGGCCGGGGCCAGCACCCGGCGCGCCGGCGGCAGCGACGTCAAGAAGGCCTTGCCGTAGCGGCGCCGCACCACCCGCGTGTCGAGCACCACCACCGCTCCGCGGTCGGTGCGGCTTCGGATGAGGCGCCCGAAGCCCTGGCGCAGCCGCAGCACCGCCTGGGGCAGCGAGTAGGCCTGGAAGGGGTCGTCGCCCCGGGCGGCGATGCGCTCGTGGCGCGCGGCCTCCACCGGATCGGTGGGCACCCGAAAGGGCAGCCGCGGGATGATGACCAGCCGCAGCGCGCGGCCGCGTACGCTCACGCCCTCCCAGAAGCTGTCGGTGCCGAACAGCACCGCGTCGCCCGACTGGCGAAAGCGATCGAGCAGCCTGCTGCGGCCCATCTCGCCCTGGCGAAGCAAGAGGTGGCGCCCACCCAGGGCGGCCTGCACCCCGCGGTGCAGCCGGTCGATGAGCCCGTAGCTGGTGCACAGCACGAACACGCCGCCCCCGGTGCGCTCGATGGCGCCCGTGATCACCCGCAGGCAGGCCGCCTCCCAGCCCGGCTCGCCGGGCAGGGGCAGGTCGGTGGGCACCGCCAGCAGCGCCTGCCGGGCGTAGTCGAAGGGGGAGGGGAAGACCGCGCTCGGGGGGGGCTCTGGCGCGCCGGGCGGCCCGGTGAGGCCCACGCGCGCCAGGAAGTGGTCGAAGCCGCCGTCGACCGCCAGCGTGGCCGATGTGAGCACGGCCCCGGCCAGGTGGGCGAAGACCTGCTCTTGGAGGGTGGGGCCCACCTCGACCGGGGCCAGGCAGAGCGCGGCGGTGGGCGCGGGCGAGCGCTTGTCGCGGGCCCGCTCGATCCACCGCACCTCGGGGGCGTCGGGGTCGCCCACGCCGTCGCAGAAGGACGCCAGCACGTCGGCGTGGCCCGAGAGCCGGCGGCGGGCGCGGGCCAGGTCGAAGAGCGGCTGGGGGCGGTGCGACCGCGCGGGCGGCGGCAGGTCGTCGAGCACCGCCTCGAGTCGGCCCAGGGCGGTGGTCACCTCGACCAGCCGGCGGCGGGCCTCGACCAGGGTGGGCAGGAGGAGCACCCGCCAGCCCTCGCCGTCGGCGTAGTCGGGCGTGACCCGCACCGGGGTCGGCACCCCGGCCCGGTCGTCGAGGGCGTCGGCCGCGATCTGCTCCATCCACGAGCGCGCGTCGTCGGGCAGGCCCTTGAGCAGCGCCCGGCTGTCTCGGATGGCCTTCCCCGCCCGCCTTCGGCCGCCGGCGTCGAGGGGGCCGTCCTTCACGAAGCGATCGCGCAGCAGCGACAGGGCGCCCTTGCCGCCGCGCCGCCGGTCGAGGAGCGGCCCGCAGGCCCGCGAGATGGCGCGCGCCGTGAGCCGCTGGTGGAAGAGGCTGGTCGCGGCGTCTTCGAGGTGGTGGGCCTCGTCGAGCACCGCCCGGTCGTAGCGGGGCAGGATGCCCTCTGAGCCCGACTCCGCCTTCAGCGCGAGGTCGGCGAGCAGCAGGTGGTGGTTGACCACGAGCACCTGCGCGTCGGCCGCCCGGCGGCGGGCCTGGTAATAGAAGCAGCGGTCGTAGTGGGGGCACCGGGCGCGCAGGGTCTGGTCGTGGTCGCTCGCGACCTTCTCCCAGGTGTCTTCGTCCACCTGAACCGCGAGGTCGTGGCGGCTGCCCTCTCTGGCGACCTCGGCGAAGCGCCCGATGGTGCGGAGGGTCTGGGCGTCGGAGGGGGTCTCTCCCTCGTCGAGCCGGGCCAACACCTCGCTCAGCTTGCGCCGACACAGGTAGTTGGAGCGCCCCTTGAGCACGGCCGCGCGGAAGCGCATGCCCGCGCGATCGAGCACCGGCAGGTCGGCGGTGGCGAGCTGGCCCTGCAGCGTGATGGTGTAGGTGGAGATGGCCACCCGTGACTCGTTGCGGATGGCCCAGATGGCGGCGGGCAGCAGGTAGGCCAGCGACTTGCCGGTGCCGGTGCCCGCCTCGAGCACCGTGGTGTGGGGGTCGGACAGGGCGGCGGCGACCTGGGTGGCCATGTGGGTCTGGGCGGGCCGGGGCTCGTGGCCGGGCATCACCCGCGGCAGCACGCCCTCGAAGAAGCGGCGCACCTGCGCGGGGTCTACGGGGCGCCGCACCGTGACGTGGGGCTCGACCACCCAGAGGGCCTCGGTGACCGCGTTGTTGGTGATGACCACGCCCACGCCGTCGTCGCCGTAGAGCCCGGCCAGCCGCATGTCGGCGTCGGAGGCCTGCACCACGCCCGAGGGGTGGTTGTGGATGACCACCTCGCCGGCGCGGGGGCGCTTGAGCAGGGCCGGCACGGCGTCGATCTGGCCCCGGCAGTGCACCTCGAGATCGGTGACCTGCCGCTCGGGGCCCACCTTGCCGATGGCGAAGAGCTCGATGCCGCCCGCCTCGGCGATGGCCGTACGGAAGCGCGCGGCGGCGGCGGCCGAGAATCGGGTGGGACTGGACACCTGTGCAGGCTAACGCCCGCGCGCAGCCCTGGGTGCTGCCGCGTGGATTGCCGTCGTCGGGGATGGGCCGGAGCCGGCTGAGCCGTCAGCGAGAGGCGGGGCCGCTCCGGTACAGGTTCTCGAGGTAGTCGCGCACCATGCGGTGGGTGTTGAAGCGCGGCGCGCAGGTGGCCATGGCGTGGCGGCTCATGGCCGCCCACAAGGCGTCGTCGGCGAAGGCGGGCAGCACCCCCTCTTCGAGGACCCGGTACAGGCTCTCCGCGTCGGCGGCGTCTTGTTCGGCCACGTCTGCGTAGTCGCGGGCCTCGCCCACCGCCCAGCCGTTGCCGCCGTCGAAGCCCTCGGGCCACCAGCCGTCGAGCACCGAGCAGTTCAGGTTGCCGTTCATGGCGGACTTCTGGCCGCTGGTGCCGCTGGCCTCGCGGGGGCGGCGCGGGGTGTTGAGCCACACGTCGCAGCCGGCGGTGAGCAGGCGCCCGATGTGCATGTCGTAGTCGGGCACGAAGACCACCTGCCCGCGGAAGCGGGGGTCGCGGCAGACCTCGAGCACGCGGGCCATGATGGCCTGCCCGTTGCGGTCGGCGGGGTGGGCCTTGCCGGCGTAGACCACCTGGGCGCCCGCGGCGAGCAGCGCGGCCAGGCGGTCGGGGTCGCTGAAGAGCAGGTCGGCCCGCTTGTAGGGGGCGAAGCGGCGCGCGAAGCCCAGCGTGAGGCGGTCCGGGTTGAGCACGTTGCGGCCGAGCCGGCGCCGAAGCCCGGCGACCATGCGGGTCCGGCGGGCGTCGCGGGCGGCGAGCACCGGGCCGTCGGGCAGGTCTTCGGCGCGGCTCCACCAGGCCGTGTCTTCGAGGTGGTCGCGCCAGCCGTCGAGGTGGGCGTCCCACAGGGCCTCGGTCTCGGGCGCCAGCCAGGCGCCGGGGTGCACGCCGTTGGTGATGTGGCCGATGGGCAGGTCGAGCTCGGCGAACATCGCCCGGCTGACCTCGCCGTGCAGGCGGCTCACGCCGTTGGTGGCGCGGCTGCCCCGCAGCCCCAGCACGGTCATCGACAGGGCCTCGTCGACGTCGCCGGGCTTCACCCGGCCCAGGTCCATGAAGGCGCCGGGGTGCAGGCCCTGCGCGTGGCGCCAGTGCCCCAATACGGCGTCGACCTCGCCCCACGAGAAGCGGTCGTGGCCCGCGGGCACCGGCGTGTGGGTGGTGAAGACGCAGCGGCGCTGCACGGCGGCCCAGGCGGCGCTGTAGCCAGCCCCGGCGGCCCGCTCGCGGGCCCACAGCTCGAGGGTGAGGAAGGCGGCGTGGCCCTCGTTCATGTGGAAGACGTCGGGCTCGACGCCGAGGGCCTGCAGCAGCCGGGCGCCGCCGATGCCCAGCACCACCTCTTGGCGGATGCGGCTGCCGGGCGTGGGGTCGTAGAGGCGCCGGGTCAGGTCGCGCTGGTCGGGGGTGTTGCCGTCTACGTCGGCGTCGAGCAGCAGCAGGTGGACGTGGCCGATGCGCACCCGCCAGGCCTCGAGCTGCACGGTCATCGGGCCGTCGGGGGCGCCCACGCGCACCGCCGTGCCGTCGGGCCGGCGCACCTTCTCGATGGCCACCCGGGCCGGGCGTGTGCGGGGGTAGGCGGCGGCTTGCTGGCCGTCGTGTACGAGCTGTCGAAAGTAGCCGTCGCGCCAGAAGAGCCCCACCGCCACCAGGGGGAGGCCGATGCCGTCGGCGCTCTTGAGGTGGTCGCCGGCGAGCATGCCCAGCCCGCCCGAGTAGATGGGCAGCGACTCGTGCAGGCCGTACTCCATGCAGAAGTAGGCGACCTGCGGGGCGTCGGGGATGGGGGGCTGGGCGAGGTGGTCCCGCCAGGCCGCCACCACCTCGGCGGCGGCGGGCGCCACGTCGGCGGGGATACCCTCGGGGCCGAGCTCGGCGAGCAGGGCGACCGGGCTGTGGGCCACGTCGTCCCACAGGTCGGGGTCGAGGGCGCTCCACAGGGCGAGGGCGCGGGGCTGCTCGGCCCACCACAGGTCGTGGGCGAGGGCCGTGAGGTCGCGATGCAGAGCGGCAGACATGGGGGCTCCAGTGGATGCCGACGGGGGGCGGCACTCTGATTGGAGTCACGCTATCTCGGGGAGGGTCGGGGTGTCACGCCGGCGCCGGTCGAGCCCCGCTTCACCCGCCGGGCAGGTCGGGTTCGAGGGCGACCGCCGCGGCGCGAACCCAGGCGTGATCGGGGTAGAGGGCCTGGGCCCGGTGCAGGGTCTCTGCGGCGCCCGTGAGGTCGCCGGCGTCGGCGCGCACCATCGCGCGGGTGGCCAGCAGGGCGGGGTGCCACAGCTCCTGGTTGAACATCAGCGACTCGCGCTCCTGCACCGATCGGGCGCCCGACGCCCAGCCCTGTCGGCGCCGGGCCTCGACCAGCAAGGCGGTCATCTCGGGGTCCAGGCGCCCACCGAGGATGCTGCGGGCGGCGTTGAAGATGACCCGGAAGGCGTGCGCGGGCGACTCGAGCTCGAGGGCGAGGCGCCCCTCGAGGTGCACCAGGGCGCGCGGCGTGGCGCGCCCCCGCTGGGCCAGCTCGAGCTGGATGACCGCCTCGTCGAGGTCGCCTTGCTCGAGCGCGAGCTCGGCCAGGGCCACATAGGGGCGCGGGGAGGCCGGGTCGGCGGCCATCGCCGCCATCGCGGCATCGTAGGCGGCCTCGTGGTCGCCCGCCGCGAGGTGGTCGGCGGAGATGGCCGACCAGAGCATGGCCTCTTGGGGTGGGGTGAGCCCCGCCCGCATCAGGCCCTCGGCTCGGAGCGCCGCGGCCCCCTCGGGGTCGCCCGAGTGGCGCAGCGCGGTGGCGCGCGACGCGGCGGCTTGTTGCACCTTCGGTCCGTCGAGCAGCTCGCCGTCGGTGGCCACCAGCGTTGACGCGTAGTCCCCGACGCTCGCGCGCACGATGCCCGCCATGGGCAGCAGCACGGGGTCGTTCGGGTGCGCGTCGAGCGCCGTGACCAGCATCGCGTCGGCCTGACGGGTGAAGCCACGGGCCATGCGCACCTGCACGTTGTCGGCCCACTTCGCGGCGGAGCCGGCGGGCGGGGCGCCGCCGCCCATGCCGGGCAACGTCAGCGGCGCCCCGCCGCCCAGGGGGGCAGCGAGCGCGGCGGCGACGAACAACACGACGAAGCCCTTCATGGGCGATCCCTCCACGACAAGAGCCGGCTTGCAGGCAAGCCGGCTCTGGGGGTGCGCCCCGACCCGAGGGCCGAGGCGCGCCACTGGGTGCGACGACTAGTACTCGTAGTCGGCCGCGCCGTAGTTGATGCCCAGGTAGGCGCCGTCGTTGATCGGGAACTGGGTGTAGTACTCGACCGTGCCACCACCGATGTAGGACACGAAGCCGTAGACGTACCAAGAGCCCTCGGACTCGATCTGCACCACGTCGTAGTCGCCGTAGCCCTCGAAGTAGTACGTGCCGCCGACGCCGAGCGTGGTGGTGAAGGGATCCTCACCAAAGCCACAGTCGTTCAGGTCGATGTTGTTGGTCACGTCGAAGGCGGCGATGCAGTCATCGCAGTTCGACGAGGCCACGTCACCGGCCTGCAGCCAGTAGGTGGAGCAGTAGTAGGTGGAGCCCTCGGCGTCGTAGACGTCGATGTAGCGCTCACCGTCCCACGC